>DATHMS010000134.1:0-8484 GCA_035486795.1 Candidatus Sulfotelmatobacter sp.
CGGAATATCTCGCTGTACACACAAAGGCTAACGAAGCAATATGGCTAATCATTTTTCGGCGCTCAAACGCGCCCGTCAGACCACGAAGCGCACCGCCACCAATCGCGCCAACACCTCCCGTCTGCGCACCGCGCTGCGCACCCTGCGCGAGACCATTGAGAAGGGCGACAAAGCTGCCGCCGAAAAGACTTACCGCGAGACGGTTTCCGCGCTCGACAAAGCGATCCAGAAGGGCACGTTGCACGGCAATACCGCCGCGCGCTACAAGTCCCGTCTGGGTAAGCGCGTCACCGCGATGAAGTAGCTGTTGAACGGAAAGCTGATCCGGATTCAGGAGACCCAGATGCTCTTCAGCACTCTCGCCCAGTTTCCACCGATCACCAGGCGTATCTGCTCATCAGTGTAACCACGCCTTACCAGGGCCGCAGTCAATTCATACATCCGCGTCGGGCCGCCGAGCCCAGCGACCACCTCGTGCTCACCATGCACGTGATAACGCGGATCGGCTTTCGCAAGCATATCTTTCAGAACCGCCGGAGAACCCAGGTCGTTGCTCTCGATCCCAGCATCGGAGCCGACGCCGACGTGGTCGATACCGACCAGATCACGCACATGATCGTAGTGATCGACCACATCTTCGACGGTGACCGGCTCGCTCCCCTTTACCATGAATGCAATGTCAGTGATTCCCATCACGCCGCCCTTGGCCGCCAGCTTGCGAATGGCATCGTCGGTAGTGGCGCGGAGCGCGTTTGGATTCAGGGCGCGACAGTTGCCGTGTGACAGAATGACGGGAGTCTTGGATCGGGCGATGGCGTCCAATTTCGTCTTGTCGCTCGCGTGACCGAGATCGACTGCCATGCCGATGCTGTTCATGCGGTCGATGATCTTTCCGCCGTACTCGCTGACTCCACCGTCGTAGGGCTCGAAGGCGCCGTCCGCAATGCGGCTTCTAAAGTTGTAGCTGAGCTGAGACACACGCAGCCCATACCCGAAACATCGGTTCACGTCGTCGACAGTTTGGAACTGATCACTGGTCTGCAGCCCGAAGAGAATACCGAGCTTGCCTTGCTCCTTAGCTTTCGCCAGATCAGCAGCATTATTGATGCGCATCAACCAGTGAGGATATTCAGCGATGAAACTGTTCCACTTGGCAAAGAGTTGCTGGGCATCGGCAAAGTCATCCGCGCCGTCACCGAAGTTGATGACAGAAACGCCGGTGCTTTGAAATCGCCGAAAGTCTGCCTCGGTGAACGCGCCCGGCTCGGTCAGCCACTTATCCTTCAGTTCTTTCTGGTCCTTGCGATATAGAAACTGGTTCAGCATGTCGATCACAAGGGATTCGCGGACGAGGCGTATGACCCGTTCCGGATATTCCTGCGTCGATTGCGCAAATACGCGGTAGCTCTTGCGAAGGACGAAGGGCGCAGCCACTAAAGCGCTCAGTGCATCCTTCAGAAATGTGCGTCGTGGAACAGATCTCAAGATTGGCTTCCGATCACGAGCTCGGTATCGAGCGATCAGTATTAATGAAATCAGCGCTTCAGGTAAAGTGGTGCTTCGAGGCGAAGCCCGACAGGCTCGTGTGGGGCGGACACTCCTGTCCGCTGCCTTTGACGTTGAAGTTGCCGTTGCTCCTGACTCTAACCAATGATTCGGTCCACCGAATCTTTAAATGCCCTTCCCGGATTTTCACAGGCACTCGATGCTCACTCGTCACATCTCCCCGACTGCCGAGCAGGCTAAACTGTGAGGAACTATCTCCTCAGGCCCAGGCCTGCGGAATTCTTTGTTCCTTCAAAACCTAGTAAGACTTCGTCTGATAATTTCTTGCCCCAGGCCCGAAGTCCTTGCCGTTCAATATTTTAGGTATAGCCGGACCTGCTCCTCGGTGATTCGAAAGGACTTGCCAATCGAGATTGCGTTTAATGACGAGCTAAAGCCTTTAGATCCAATATTTTACAGGTAGGTCATTTGAATGCAATATTTTAGCGGGGATCGAATCGGCATCGGGCGCGTAACTCCTTAACCCACTATAATTTAGCAGATGGGTCTCGAAAAAAATTTGCTCTGGATATCCGGCTTCTAAACCGGCAACTGTTCCTGCATCCATCCCGGCGTTTCCAGCTTCGCCTCTGTGGTCAAATCCATCACTAGACGTTCCAGCACCATGCGCTTGCTCACAGGATTGGAACGCAGAGCAAGATCGGCTTTGGCTACGAGACGGATCGCCCGGGTCAAATCGCGCCGCGATTTATAGCGGCGGGCTTGCCTGATAATGTCGTCGGCGGCGAATGGAGGTACGCGGAATCCCTGCCAGAGCGCCGCCCAGAGCATGCGCTGGTCGCGCACGTTGCGTTCGAGAATCACCAGCATCTGGCGGAAAGTTTTCGCGAGCATGTAGATGTGCGCGATAGAGGCTTCTTCGCCATCGCCCGACGACAGGATCGCATCCAGCACTTCCAGCGCGCGCACGCGGTCTTTGGAAGAGATGGCATCCGTCAATTCGTACAAAGACCGCTGCTTGGCGGCAAGGACCATGGTTTCCACGTCGCCCAGCGTGATGCGGTTCCGCGCGCCAACGTAGAGCATCAGCTTTTCCAGTTCGTTAGAGATCATCATCATGTCGCCACCGAGGGCATCGACCAGTTCGCGGGCGCCATCGGGATCGATCTTCACGGGGACCGGGCGGCTGGTGCAGTAATCGGAAATCCAGCGCACCGCTTCGCCTTCCTCCACGCGCGCCAGTTCGACGATGCCGCAATATTGGCCCATGGTCTCGCGGATGCGCTGGTAACGTTCCTTATCCTGCATTTCCATCCGGCGGACATCGGCGGGGATGCTGATGTGGTCGGCAACGAAAACCACCATCGCGTCCGGATTCGGATTCTTGCAATATTCTTCGATGGCCGCAAGCTTTTCCTCATTCGAGCCGCGGCCAAAAAGACTCTTCACCCCGCGCACGAAAAACACCTGGAAAGGAGCCATCAGCGAGGGCGTGCGGGCGCGGTCGAGAACTTCGGCAAGGTCATTTTCAGCAAGGTCGAATTCGAACACGCTGAAGTCACGCAGATCCGCCGGAACCAGGTGTTCGAGAATGGCATCGCGGAAGCGTTTGCGGAAGAAGGCTTCGTCGCCGACGAACACATAAGCGGGACGCAGCTTGCGCGACTCCAGTTCGCTGACAAACCGATCCGCCTGAGCGAAAGCCCGCATCAGAACTGCTCCGAGGTCGAAACAATCATCATCACAAACTCTGCCACAGACTCTAGCATCTAAAAGCCCTCCAGAATGTTAGAAACCAGGGTACGGGCAAAATCCTGCGAGAGCCGCCGGAAAGCCGGCGAGTCTTCTTCAAAAAAGCTAGCCAGATCCTGTGAAACTTCATACTGCTCGCGAAACAGATACGAAGGATTCTGGTAGAGCACTTTGCCCTGCCGGTCGGTGAGCGACACCCTCATGCTGACCACCACCAAAACGCTGGCCGCTTGTCCGGTAGCGGAATTGTAGGTAAGCGGCGACGAAGAAGCCGAGAGCACAGTGCCGCGCAACGTGGCGTCGGCAGCTTCGCTCGAATCATTGAGGATGTGATAGTGCGTGCGCGTCGTGAACTCGCGCACCACCGACGAAGTAAGCAGCTGTTCGATGCGGTAAGTGGTTGTCTCGTTTACGAAAGCAGGGACGGCAACGGTCTTGACGTTTTCCGGAAGCTGGGCGGCGCGGCCGGCCGTGTGATATCCGCAACCGACGTTCGCCAGGAGCAAGATCAGCCAGGCGGCCCGCCGAAAGCTCATCAGCAGAAAGTTCATAAGCTGAACTCTCATCCGCCGAACTCTCACTGGATTTTTCCGAGCGGGCGGGTTGGGATCATGCTCTCGGCACACTCCACGGCGGCCATGGCCGCAATGCGCAAGTTGTCGGCAGCGGCCCACAGCCAGATTCCATTCGGCCGGGCCGCATCGCGCGTGAGCGAAACCAGAATGTTGGCCTGACCCGCCGTGTTCACGTTGCTAGGCTGGGAATCCTCTTCGGCTCCTGCCAGAACCACATGATCTCCGGCCAGGGCTTGCGACAAGCGTTCCTGATCAACCGCCTGCTCCATCTCCAAAAAGATTGCCAGCGTGAGGCCGTGAAACACTGGAGGCTGCAGCAGCATCATCGCGGGCTGAAGCGCGTCCGCTCCGGCAATCTCCAGATAATCGCGCCGTACCCTCGCTTCCAGAGACTCGAGAGACAGTCGCGATTTCTGCCCATAGCGCGCAACCATGTTAAAGGCCAACTGGACGTCGAAAATATCTTTCGGCAACGACTGAAACGACAACAAATTGACGGTTTGCTGATGCAGCTCGTCCATGCCTTTCTGTCCCTGCTCTGACACTGGCAGGAAAACAGTCGCCGCCGCGCCGTGAACAGCTCCGGCCTTGCGCGCCCGCAGCAGCAGCAAAGCCAGGGTCACGGCGGCAGGATGAGCCACGATGCACGGAGCCGGTTGAAGTTCCGGCTGCCACATCTCGCCCCGTTCGCGCTCGATCCAGAGGGATCGCACGTTCGCGCCAGCTTCTTCCTCCAAAGCGCCGGAGAGATCGATGATCGCGCTGCCCGCGTCGCGGGCGCGTTTCCAGTTCTGGCGGGTACACTCTTTATCGGCGGCAAAGAAAGTAAAGTCCACGTGCGTAAACTGCTCTGCACGCACGCTCTGGATGAAGTTGATTTCGTCGCCGGTCGCTTCCAGTTGCCCGATCGACTCATCGTCGTCGAGCAGACGCACAACAGCAGCGGGGAAGTTCCGCTCGTTGAGCATCTCGGCGACTTCCTTACCTTTCAGCGTAGCCGCACCCACGATTGCCACGCGGAAGAGCTGTCCGCGTGCAGAGGCGGCAGGGGACGGTGCCCCGATTTTGGACGGCGTACTCATGAAGTCTGCGAAGCCTCCTTGTAGCTGGGAGGTGGAGGCTGGGTCCGGCGACGGAACATCCACTGCAATCTCCAGAACACCCCCGAGAACGTGTAGAGCAGAGCGACCGCGAACAGCGCCGGCTTTGAGAAGAACCAGATGCCGGCGACCAGAGCGCCCAAAAGAATGACCAGACGGAAGGGATGGCGCGAGCGAAAATCAATGTCCTTGAAGCTGTAAAACCGCCAGGTGCTTACCATCAGGTAACCCACCGCTGCCACCATCGCCAGCCATGTGATCGCCGTGTACCAGGAGTCCAGGGGAACTCCTGACTGAAAGTGCACCACAGCCGCAATAACCCCGGCACCGGCTGGAATCGGCATGCCGACAAAATACTTTTTCCCTGGCCGACCCGGATTCGAAGGCTGCGGGTTGGTCGTAATGTTGAAGCGCGCCAGGCGGCTGGCGCCAGCCATCAGAAACAGGAAGGCGGCAATCGCCCCTAACTGGGTTAGCTTGATGTTCCAGTCGGTGAGCGCGACCGGCGGCATGAGGTGAAATCCCCAGGTCCAGGCCAGCATCGCCGGAGCCACGCCAAAGGTGACCACGTCCGCCAGGGAATCAAACTCCTTTCCAAAATCGCTGCTGGTGCCGGTCATACGGGCTACGCGCCCATCGAGGCCGTCGAACAAAACGGCAAAGCCAATGGCCTTGGCGGCATTATCCAGGTGCCCGAAATTCGCCGCGCTCGCGTGAACCACCTCGAGGATGGCGTAGAAACCGGCCGCCATGTTCCCGGTGGTAAACAGCGAAGGGAGTATGTACATCCCCTTGCGCATGCGCCGTGGGCGCCGCTCATCCTGCCTGCGTCTTGGAATCGGAAGATCCATCAGAGCGCCCCTTCAGCGGCGGAATAGCGCCCGGCACTTGTCAGTTCGCCTTTCGGTTGCAGGTAGGCCAGCACGCTTTCCCCGCCCCGAACTCGATCGCCGACTTTCACTTGCAGCGCCGCGGCAGGGTCGCACAGCACATCCACGCGGGAACCGAATTTGATCAGACCGACACGCTGCCCGCGCTCCAGCCGGTCACCCACCTTCGGATGAAATACGATTCTTCTCGCCAGCAAGCCGGCAATCTGCTTGAAGACCACCACCTGCCCATCGCCTTCCACATGGACAACGTTCTGCTCGTTTTGCTCCGCGGAAGCTTGATTCATCGCATTCAAGAACTTCCCGCGCTGGTAGCGAACCTCGCGGACGACCCCTGCAATCGGCGATCGATTCACGTGAACGTCGAAAACGCTCAGAAAGATGCTGACACGAACCAGGCTTTCGCCAGCCACCGTGACGATGGAGGCCTCGGTAACTTTTCCATCTCCGGGTGAAACCACGGCGCCTGCGGCATGCGGGACGACCCGCTCCGGATCGCGAAAGAACCAGAGGAAGAAGCCGGCCAGCAACAGCGGCACGAGGGACCAGGCAGGCTGTGCGAACCAGCCCACCAGCACCGCACCTGCAATCAAAGCCAGCGCGTAAAAGTAGCCGTCACGAACCATGGGAGCAGTGCTCCATTATAGAGCAGAGGCCAGCGGCAACGGATCAGTCGAACTAGAATCAGCTAAATTAGAAAGGGTCTAAGTCCAACGAAAGAAAGGCGCCGATGAGCGCGGCCTGATAGATATCTGATAGATAGAAAACGCCTGTAGCGGCGACGGCCGCCATCCAATGGCCAAAAAGATTATGCGACGTGAGTTCCGAACTGCTGCCGATACTGCCGCTCAATCGATTGCATTTGGTCTTTGAGCCGCAGTTTCAGTTTCTTGAGCCGAACTTCCTCGAGCTTTTCGTCTTCGCTGAGATAACGTTTTTGGGTGAGTGAATCGAGTCGAGTGGAATACTGCATGTGCTCCTGAGCCAGCTTGCGGAACTCATCATGGCTGGTCAGGAGAGTGTCTTTCGGAGTCAGCATCCAGCAGACCTCCAACCGGGATTCATGGCTAGAAACTACCACAGCACCAAAATCGGTTCAATGCCGAATTCTGGTGCAAGTCTCGTTATGAGATATATCTAATAAAGGCTTAGGCGACATAAGATTGCATCTTCCGTGGGGTCGGCGTAGTAACTCCGGCGTAACCCTGTTTCTTTGAAACCCACCTTCCGATACAGAGCGCGTGCGCTTTGATTTGACTCACGGACTTCGAGAAAAATGCCACTGCCGCGCTGCGCCCGTGCATGCACAACGAAGCCCTCGAGCAGGCGCGTACCCACGCCCCGGCGGCGGGCCGTTCCGGTTACCACGATGTTCTCCAACTCCCACTCCGCGTCGACTCTATGGACTATGAGAAAAGCAAGAATTTTAGGGACTGCTGTTGACCGCCGCTCGACCGCTCCGGCGTCATCTTCCGCAACCAACGCCAGGCGTTCAGAACCTTGCTCGCCACTCTCTGTCTCAAGAATGCTCTGATACTGCTCGCGTGACCAATGAGCAGCGGCTGGACTTTGGCGCTCCATATCCATCAGGGCGGGAATGTCGGCGGTATTTGCCCGTCGAACGCGCACCCTAGGATCCGCTTTTCTCAAGAATCTCCGCGTCGGTGCGGCGGATGTAGTTCGCCTCTAACTGCTCGGGCCCGACCGTGTCGCCCGACTGAATCTTGTGCCAGCCCAAGCGGGCGACGTCAGCAGCGGAGATCGGCGCGAGAGCCGACAACTTCAACCCAGCCCCGGCGGCCGCATCGGCAAGAACGGAATCCGGAGTTACCACGGTCCATCCCCTCGCTTGCGCAAGAAATTCAGTTCTGGTCAGGATGTGCTCTCGCGGAACCTGCTCCTTTGGAACCTGCTCTCGTGGAACCTGGCCAACACGAGATGGGATCTCGTATTCCCCTACGTAGACCTCACTTCGCCCTGCATCCAGAGCAGCCATGATTTTGCCTTGGGCACCGCTGGCCACGACACACACTTCCAGCAAAGACACTGCCGCGATCGGCTTCACCAGCACCTCTGCCAGAGCCTTAACGGCCGCAAGGCCGATTCGAAGACCAGTAAACGAGCCCGGTCCGGAGACTACGGCGAAAGCGCCGATGGCGGTCTTCATGAACCCGTTGCTGGAGAGTAATACGGAGATTTGGGGGATAAGCTGCGCGGAGAAAGTACCGCCAACCAGAGGAGTAATTTCGATCACTTCAAAGTCGCCGCCATCGGCTACCGGTTCCCCGGCACGCGCCAGCGCAATGCTGCCCTGCCTGCCGGAAGTATCGATGGCGAGAATAAGCATGGAAGAAAGCCTGTTACCCTGCCCCTGAACCCGTCTATCTGTGAATTCGCGAGAGTCCCTTGCCGATTTTGCCTCTACCCCTCGACCAATTCCAGCAGCACGCCACCAGCGCTCGAAGGATGCACGAAAACATATTTGTGGCCGCCCGCGCCAATCTTGATCTCCTCTGAGATCAGGCGCACGCCGTCCTTCTTCAGCCGCGCAACCGCCGCCGGCAAGTCTGGAACCCTCAGGCACACGTGATGCAGTCCTTCGCCGCGCTTGGCGATGAACTTTGCGATCGTTGAATCTTCCGATGTCGCCTCCAGCAGCTC
>DATHMS010000135.1:0-25537 GCA_035486795.1 Candidatus Sulfotelmatobacter sp.
GAGCCCTCGGCTTTTGACGCTGACTAAGATCTCTGGATTGTTACACTTGGGAGTGATTATAAGTACACTTCGATACAGACATTCCTGCATGCACAAATGTTCCAGTCGGAACATAACTCACATATGTTCCGGTTGGACCACTTAAGCAAAAACGGCTTCGCATCTCGGGGACTGCCCAATGACCACTGCCCTTAAGAATGCCAGGTGACAACTTTGTCGTGAACCACAGCCGGCTCCTGGAGGGACCGCGTGAGTGGAGCTTCCTGTTTGGAATCCTTCGGCGGCGTCGGCCGAGTAGCCTTCGCCGCCAGCGCCTCCGCCACCACCGGCAGCGAGATGCGCAACGCCTCTTCAATCGTCTTCACATAGTGAATGCTGAGGTTCTCGACTTGCTCAGGCGTAAGATCCTCCTCAACATTCATCTTGTTTTCGGCGGGCAGAATCACCGTCGTGACTCCGGCACGCTTGGCGGCCAGCACTTTTTCTTTAATGCCTCCTACCGGAAGCACGTTGCCGCTGAGCGTGATCTCGCCCGTCATCGCGGTGAGCGGCCGGATGCGATGACCCGACAGCAGCGAAACCAGCGTGGTCGCCATAGTTACGCCCGCTGACGGACCGTCCTTCGGGATCGCCCCCGCCGGTACGTGCATATGAATGTCATGATCGGCGAAGAAGTCTTCCTTGATCCCAAGCTGAGCCGCGTTCGAACGCACCCAAGTCAGCGCCGCCTGCATCGACTCCTGCATCACCTGGCCGATCTGTCCAGTCATGGTAAAGCCGCCTTTGCCTTTCATGGCATTGGCTTCAACGAAGAGCACGTCGCCGCCCGATGGAGTCCAAGCCAGGCCAACCGCAACGCCGGGACGCTCGGTTCGCTCCTCGATTTCGCCTTCGCTGCGAACCTTGATGCCGCCCAGAAATTCCTGAACGATTTCCTGCGTGACCACAAGTTTCTCTGTCTTGCCTTCGGCCAGCCGCCGCGCCTGCTTGCGGCAGATGGTTCCGATGGTCCGCTCCAGGCTGCGCACGCCCGCTTCCCGCGTGTAGTGACGAATCACATAACGCAACGCTTCATCCGGAAACTCGATCTGCTCAGCCGTGATGCCGTTCTCTTCCACCTGGCGTGGAACCAGATAGCGTCGCGCGATGTGCAGCTTCTCTTCTTCACTGTAACCCTGAAGCTCTATGATCTCCATGCGATCGCGCAAGGGCTCGGCGATGGGGTCGAGCATGTTCGCGGTAGTAATGAAAAGAACTTTCGACAAGTCGAATGTGACATCCAGATAATTGTCGCGGAAGGTCGCGTTCTGCTCGGGATCGAGCGCTTCGAGCAGAGCCGAAGCGGGATCGCCGCGGAAATCGCGGCCAACCTTGTCGATTTCGTCGAGCATGAAAACCGGATCCTTGGTTTCGGCACGCCGAATGCCCTGGATGATTTGTCCAGGAAGCGCTCCGATGTAGGTGCGGCGATGGCCGCGGATTTCGGCTTCATCGTGCACACCGCCAAGCGAGAGCCGCACGAATTTTCGGCCCAAAGCACGCGCGATCGACTTGCCCAGCGAGGTTTTGCCCACGCCCGGAGGTCCAACGAAGCATAGGATCGGACCCTTCATGTTCGGCTTCAGCCGCCGGACGGAGAGGTAATCGAGGATGCGATCTTTGACCTTTTCCAGATCATAGTGATCGGTGTCCAAGATCTCTTTGGCCTTGATGATCTCGATCTCCTGGCCGGAAGTCTTGTTCCAGGGCAGCACCGCTAGCCACTCAACGTAGTTGCGCGTGAGCGAGTAGTCGGCAGCCATGGGAGACATGCGGGAGAGCCGGCCCAATTCCTTGAGCGCTTCCTTCTTTACTTCTTCCGGCATGCCTGCGTCGTCGATCTTCTTCTTCAGATCTTCGATGTCGCGCTGGCCTTCATCCTGTTCGCCCAATTCTTTCTGAATGGCTTTCATCTGCTCGCGCAGGTAGTACTCACGCTGGGTCTGCTGCACGCGGTCCTGCACTTCGCTCTGGATCTTGTTGCGCAGTTGCTGCACTTCGAGTTCCTTGGCGAGGTGTTGGTTGATCTTCTCCAGGCGCACGCGGATGTCGAGCGTCTCGAGCGTGTCTTGCTTGTCAGGCGTAGACAGCGAGGGCAAAGATGAAGCGATGAAATCCACCAGGCGGCCCGGTTCGTCAATGTTCAAGGCCACAGTGGAAAGCTCATCCGATAGCGTAGGCGAACCGGAGACAATCTGCTGGAACAGAGTGAGGACGTTACGCTGCAGCGCTTCGATTTCGGAGCTGTCCGGTGGAATAGCTTCAGGAATAGTAGAAACCTTGGCGCGCATGAATGGAGCTAATTGGGTAAATTCGCCCAGGCGTACCCGCTCCAGGCCTTCGGCAAAGACGAACAGGCTCTGGTTGGGCATTTTGACGACTTTGTGGACGACGGCGGAAGTGCCGACGGTATAGAGATCGCTGGCCTGGGGACTATCGACACGGGCCTCGCGCTGGGCCACGACTATGATGGTCTTGTCCTCGCCCAGGGAATTAATCAGTTGGACAGAACTTTCCCGGCCTACTGTAAGAGGAAGGACGGCGTGCGGAAACAGGACAGTATCCCGCACTGGAAGCACGGGCAAAGCCCGTACATCGTTTGTTTCCCGATGCTTAGGAACCGGCTCGGAAAGCGGTTGCTGGCTCATTGGCTCTCCTTGAGTGTAACTCACTCAAGCTTAGATGATCGTCTTCCGGAAAGGTTTCAGACTCCCGGTAGTTCCCCGCGAAGTGAATTCTATTCCTGTTGCGGACCGTTCGCACTGTATCAAAGGTGCAACGGCTATTGCGGAGTCGGGCACCTATTTGGAAAGGTTCCCGGAAGATGCAAGATCCTTCACATGTCGCCACCCAGCTGAGAAGTTGCTCCTGGAGGGGAGCAGAGTTAGCCACCTAAAAGAAGTCGCTTCATGCTGCGCGGTAAATCCCCAGCACTTTGACGAACTCTGCAACCTCGCACAGGTGGCGGAGGGCGTTGCGGGCGGGCTCGTCGTCGCCGCGGAGGAAGTCTACGTAGAAGACGTATTCCCAGGGGCGTCCGCGTAGCGGACGAGACTCGATCTTGCTGAGGCTGATGTCGCGCAGAGCGAAGACGCTGAGCGACTTGAAGAGCGCACCGGGCAGGTTCTTGACCTTGAAGGCGATCGAAGTCTTGTTGGCGCGGGGCGGAATGAGGCGCTGCTGGCCAAGTGCGGAGGCAGCGCTTCCCTTCTGCCGCGAAGTAACTCGTGGTTTCCCAGAAGCCTTTCGAATCAGGAAGAAGCGGGTGAAGTTGCGTTTGTCGTCCTCGATGCCGGCCTGGAGAATCTTGCCGGAGTATTCGCGGGCGGCGTGGCGGCTGGCGATGCCGGCGGCGTCAGGAAGGCGATGAGCAACGACGTGTTTCACGCTGCCCGCGGTGTCGTAAAAAGGAACCGGCTCGATCTGGGGATGGCGGCGGAAGAAGTCGCGGCACTGGTCGAGAGCCACGGGATGTGAGAGCACCTGGCGCAGTGCGTCGAGCTTCACGCCGGGGGCGGCGATTACGTTGTGCACGATGCGCAGCAGGAATTCGCTCTGAATGTAAACTTCCCGGGCAACTAGAAGATCGGCGTGCTCAGCCACCGTCCCAGCCAACGAGTTTTCGATAGGGATAACGGCGGCGGCCACTGAACCCCGCTGCAGCCGGTCGAACACTTCCAGGGAGCGTGCGCAGGGGACAACCGTGCAGCGTGGCAGCATGCGTTCCGCGGCCTCGTGGCTGAAAGAACCGAGCTCGCCCTGGATGGCAACTTTGATGGCGCCTCTCATTACATGGAAGGTAGCTGGAGAATGGGCAGAGTGCAAATTGAGAGGGCTAAGTGAGGTCTTTCTGCAGCACCAGCGCGTCCACGCCGTTCGAATAATACCGGGGGAACGTCCTGACCACGCTGTAGGCGTGGCGTTTGTAAAACGATAGGGCGGAAACGTTATCCACGGCGGTTTCGAGCTCGACCGAATGGCAATGAGCAGTGCTCAGCCTATCTTCGGCAGTGTGCAACAGCAGCGAACCCACACCAGAGCGCCGGGCAGCGGCGATTACATCAATGGTGATGATGTGACCCTGGCCGCGGCCGTCCGCTTCGGCCACGATGAAGCCGGCAACGGGGGCCGAGGCGATGGCTGAAGAATATTTCGAGGCCTTTCCCGAATCGGGAATGGAAGTGGCCGGTGCCGACGACGCGGCATCAACGGCGAGCAAGGTGAACGATCCGCGGCGGCGCATGTAGAGCTTGAGTTCGGTCCGTGAGTAAGAGATGCCAGGAGCAAAACAATCCTGATCGATGCGCCAGAGCGTGTCGAAATCGGAGGGCTGGAAGTCCCGAATAGTGAAAGCCACGGAGTCATTGTAGCGGGAGGCAGCGGGCCGGGATTCGAAGATATCAGGACCGCACTCGATGGCCAGAAACGATAGTTCCCGAGTTTTCCACAGCTAATCTAAGCTTAGCCGCCCGGGGAGATGAATTGAGACCTTTGTCCTCTTGCTTCGAGCGCACCCCCGGACGTACCATGTGCAACAGAGGAAGCGTTGTGGGACGCCTTCTGGTGATTGACGTGGCCGGTTCGGTCGCCGTCTTGGGACTGTGGTATCTCGTGTTTTCCACCTACAATCGAAAAAGAGGAGCCACGGCTTTGCGCTGGGTGCAGACCGCGTGCGCCGACAAGGGACGCGTAGTGGATTCCCGTTGGGTGGGAAGTTCACGTCTGCAGGCGCGGCTGCATTTTGCTTCCCGCTGGTTTGAAAATGCGCGCGTAACCGTGAAGTTCCGGCCGCGAGCGCTCCCGGTGCACTGGCTGCTGAGCTGCTGGCGGCACCAGAAAGAAACGCTGACCTTCGAGGCCGATCTGGGTGGTTCCCCGACCTTTCATCTGGAAGTAGTGCGGCATCGCTGGTGCGCGCACAGCCGGGGGACGACATCGCGCAAGCGCGACGGGCGGGAGTGGGATCTTTACGAGCCCGGCCCCATCATCCTGACAACGCGGACGCACTGGAAACAGGATCCCACAGCGGAATTGAACGCGCTCATGTCGGCCCGGCGGCAGGACATTTTGCAGGTGCACTTCCGTCCGGAGTCACCACAGTTCTCGGCTACGGTGCGACTGGAAGCGCTGGCCGATCCTGACGCCGCCGCAACCTTCGTCAGCGCTCTGCGCGAGATCGCTACCGGAGCCTCAGCGCACCGGCAATAGGCAGCTCACTCTTTCGCTGCTCGGCGAGATGCGGACCTGACTGCGGGAGGCAACAGAGCAGTTGTGGAATTTCCTGTCGAATAAATCTCTTTTATGCCTTCGATCAGGTTTTTCGATTGTTCGCGCCGCCGCACTCGCGATATTCTTCACTCTTGAAGCCCAGCCATTCAACAACCTGTATTCGTAGCCTTGCTGCCGAGACCATTCTTGCTAAACGACGAATAGGAGACTGAGAGATATCCATGCCCAACGAACTGCGTAATTTCCTGGCACTCACCTACGACGAACTCGAAGACCTGAACCTGGAGGCGAAGGAGCAGCGCAGGAACCGTGTCCCAATCGGCAAAATCCAGGAGAAACGGCTGAAGTATTTGACCGACGAAAAGCGGATCAAGGCCGTGACGGTCCTCTTCAGCGATCTCGAAGGCCGGCTTCACATGCTCGATTACGACAAGAAGTTCCTGATCAAGAGCTGGGACAACCTCACGTTTGATGGCTCTTCGATTCGCGGGTTCACGGCGCAGCGCGAGAGCGATCTGCGGTTGGGAATCGACTGGGCGGCGTTTTACTGGGCGCCGGCAGACGTGTTCGGCTCCGGTAAAGTGCTGGTGTTTGGCGAAGTCATCGACAAAGGCGGCACTTCGTACTCGGCGGACATTCGCGGGGTGCTGAAAAGCTACGCCGACACTTTGCATAAGAAGAAAGGCTACACGCTCAACGCGGCCAACGAAATTGAAGGCTTTCTATTCCAAGGCTCGGATGCCGAGCGCCGCTATCACGAAACCGGCAAGTTCGAGTATGTCAATACCGGCGGCTACTATCACTCGCTGCCGGGCGATCCGCTGCGCACATTCATCGACACCACTGCGGAAGTGCAGCGCTCCATGGGCTTCCAGAATGAAAAGGACCATCCCGAAGTTGCGCCTTCGCAGTTTGAAATCAACTATGGGTACGGTGAAGTGGTCGCAGCCGCCGACCAGATTCAACTCTACAAGCTGATCTGCCGGCAGGTAGCAACCAACATGGGATTCACCGCTTCGTTCCTGCCCAAGCCGGTGGTAGGTGTGAACGGCAGCGGGATGCACACGAACGTCTCCATCAGCCAGAACAAGAAGAACTTGTTCTGGGACGCCAAGGGCGAAGAGAAGCTCAGCAAGATGGGATGGGCGTTTCTCGATCGCATTCTCACCCATGGCAACGACATTTGCCTGTTGTTGAATCCGAGTGTGAATGCCTATCGCCGTCTCGATCCGCATTTCGAGGCGCCGAACCAGATCAAAGCGTCGGCAGTGGATCGCGGATCGATGATCCGCATCCCCATCGGCAATGAAAAAAGCATGCGCGTCGAGGTCCGCTCGGTCGCTCCGGACGCGAATCCCTACCTAGTGATGCTTGCGATCTTCAAGAGCGGCATCGACGGCGAGACTTCGAGGATCAAGAACCTGCGCCAGGCTGAACGCTACCTGCCGGATAACATCTACGACGCGCTGGCTAACTTCCGCAAAGCGGAGTGGACGACGAGACTTCTCGGGGAGGACGTGAAGGGGCGCTATGCAGATTTGAAGCAGGCCGGCGCCGACCGCTGCCCGCGTCTGCTGGGAACCTTTGTGAAGGCGCCCGAGGTGCAGTATCACCACGACGTCTACAACCAGTTCCTGTGGAACTTATTCTAGAACTCGTGAAAGCGTAAGGAGATCCAACGATACGCCTTTAGGACCGGGGCTTCTGCATTCAGTTCTCTATGCCGCGAACCCCTGCGCGGAGCCGGGGCCGGGGGTGCCGTAACTGAGCATGGCCTGCTTCAATTGCGAATCCACTTCGTCGGCAATGGTGATTACGTCTCGCAGCACCTTGCTGAAATCCACTCGATCTAGATTATTTTGCAGGGTGTTGAAGATGCTGACCTGTAGGATTCGCGATTCCTCGACCACCATCGCGGCAGTGTAGCCCTGATGACGGCGTAGATCGCCGTGCTGGCGCGCTGGCATGGAAGCGCCTGCTCTCTCAGCTTGAGGGAGACGTAAGCGGTAAATCAGATCAGAGATGAGATTGGGAAGATGACCGGTGCGGTCTTCAAAGGTTAACGGGATACAAGTCAGCTCTTCATCGCGTTCTACCAGTGCGAGCCAATCCTGAATCGTCGCATCCAAGTCATGCTCCAGTATGGAAGCTACGCTCTCCGTGGGCAGCGGCCGGCTGGCTACGGGGTTCGCGAGCTTTTTGCGGATAGCTTCCCTAAGGGCGGCTATTTGGATCGGTTTCATTAGAACTTCGTCAGCCTGAAGGCGGATGGCGGACAAAGCTTCGTCTATTGCTGGGTAGCCGCTTAGCACCAGAGTGACCGCTTGCGGGTGGGTGTGGCGCATGGCGCTAACCACGGTAAAACCATCACCGGCGTTTGGCATGTGTAAGTCGGAAAGTAGTGCGTCAAAGTTCTCTGTCGCGATGCGAAGGAGGGCGTCGCGCACGTTCGCTACGACAGCTACCTCGAAGCCGTCGCGTTCTAGCGCGGCCTGTAACATATCGCGGACAGCATCGTCGTCCTCGGCCAATAAGATTCTGGGCATAACTGCTACTCCTTCCTCCGCCCCGAGAGGTGCCGTGCTTTTCTAGAATTAATAGTAGCTAATGTTCCTCAACTCTGACTGGTCAACAGTGCACACTTCTAGATTTTCTGCGCTAATCTGTGCTGCGAACCTCTATTTCGTGGAGAAACGTCCTAGCCTTTGGCTCGGGCGATTTTGTTTGCTGCCAGCTGGGTCGTCGGGTCAAGAAAAGCGACACGCGTTCCTCGGTTCGACGCTCGAACTCTGCGGTAAGTTCGGTGGTTTGTAATCGGGGTCGATCTCGAGTTTCTCTCTCACCGTCTCATGCAAGACGGAACCGTCGGGGATCACGCGCCTTGCTCCCAGCGGGATACGCCATATGGCCTTCTTCGCGACAGGATCGTAGTACTTGTGTGGGAGAAACTCGAGAATCCACCACGCCCCTGTCAGCGAGTTGTGGATCCTCTGTGCTGGATTGGGCGGCACAGGCGGCGGAGGCGGAATCGTTGTTAGAGGAACCCTGGCAAGCACCTGATCGGCTTTTGCCGGGTCAACCAGCAGCCCCAGCGGAACCGCTTCACAAAGCATCCACTCAAGAGCAATCTGCGAAAGGCCGCTTTCGGCGGGATCGTACGAACCTCCCACATCGGAGTGCACACCAGCGAACCAGACTTGCTTAATGTTCTGGCCGGGTAGTTGATCTCCCCATAAGTTGTTTCGAAAATAACAGCGCCGCTCATTGATCGAAACCGCATGCCGCCCGTTAACAATTTCCGGATTCTGTCCCGTGTAAGGCAGCTTTAGAGGATCCCAAATCCACCCCACCGAGCTGACCGTGTCCCAGACTCCGACGAAATGCAGAGGACAATCCCGGCAGAACGTAAGCTTAAATCCGTCGGCCACTTCGAACGTGTTCTTCATCCCCGCCGCATTTCGCGTCCGCTTCGCGTAAAGCCGAATGATGTAAGGAATGAGCCCGTTATTGCCGGGGCACAGCAATCCGAACATGTGAATCACCCCGGCAAGCGCTCGTACCGTGTACGCGCCTCGGCTGAAACCGAACAGATAGACACGATCTCCGTCTTCATAAACATTCATCAGATACCGGTAGGCGTCGCCGACGTTCGCCAGCAAGCCGGCTCCGAAGGCCAATCCCATTACCACGGACCAGGCTTCGCTAACCTTGTTATGCGCGGTGGGCGCACCCATGGTGCCCACGCCCGGATGGTAGTATCCAACCTGCCGCTTCCCATCGACAGTGAGCACACTGTAGAGCTTGACCACGTTGGAGTTGTGGTCTCCGTATTCGTTGCCAGTTCCGTCGCAGCAGATGACTATATTCTTGGCCATATGGCTTCTTTATGAGAGACCAAAATGCCCGGAAATAAGAGCGGCAGTCTATCACGGGCCACTGAAAGAATAGCCTCAGAGTTAGTTTTGTTCTGGTTTCGGAAGATTACGACTTGATCGGCGCAGACCGATAACCGGCGGCAAGTCGGCGGTTGTGCTAGATTCGGATGTTTGATGATCAGGTTTGATGGATTAGGTTTGATCGATTAGGTTTGATGGACTAAGTTTGATGGACTCGGCTCCCACCATCGCAACTCAGGGTCTGACCCGCCGCTTCGGAGAACTCCTGGCCGTGGACGGCATCGATCTGCGCGTTGCGCCCGGACAGTTCTTCGGCTTCCTCGGCCCCAACGGCGCCGGGAAATCCACGACCATCAAGATGCTCACCGGTCTGCTTGCCCCCAGCTCAGGGCGTATCGAAATCCTCGGGCTGGACCTCGCTACGCGTCCGGTCGAAGTGAAGCGGCAAATCGGCGTGGTTCCTGAAGGCATGGCCCTCTTCGGACGACTGACGGGATCGGAGTTCCTTAACTTCGCGGGACGAATGTATGGACTGGACCGCGAAACCGCAGCCAAGCGCTCTGAAGAACTGCTCGACTTCATGCAGCTTGCCGACCAGCCGAAGAAACTGGTTACCGACTACTCGCATGGCATGCAGAAGAAGCTGGCAATGGCGGCGGCCGTGATCCACGGGCCGAACGTGCTGTTCCTCGACGAACCGTTCGAAGGCGTGGATGCCATTGCCGCCGGAACTCTGAAGGCGATGCTGCAAGGCATGATTGCGCGCGGGGCCACGATTTTTCTCACTTCCCATGTGCTCGAAATCGTGGAACGCCTGTGCAGCCACGTCGCCATCATCCATCAGGGACGGCTGGTAGCGCAGGGATCCCTCGAAGAACTGCGCGCCGGAGTAAAGGCGCAGACGCCGGTTGTCGCCGATGAGTTACAAGACGCGGGCGACGGCGCGAGCAACGGCTCAACGCCATCGGGCGAAAAGATGACGCTGGAACAGATTTTCCTGCGCACCGTGGGCGGCTCGCGCCGCACCGAGCAGGAGCTTTCCTGGCTGGGATAAAGAGTTGGTTGCAGGACGCAATCAGCAGATATCCCGGCCCTGCATATGAGTGAGCCCAATAAGAAGCCCCGCACACGCGATCAGCTGGCCGCCATTGCCGAACTGCGGTGGCGAATGTTCGTACACTCGCTGCGCACCACGCGAGGCAACCTGGAGTTGCTCTCGCGAATTATTGTGTCCTTCGCTTTCGCCATCGGCGGAGTCGGCGGCGCGGTCGGTATGGGCTTCGCGGCAGCTTTGATGATTGCGGCAGGCAAGCCGGAAATGATTGCGCTGCTCTTGTGGTCCGTGTTTGTCTTCTGGCAGGTCTTCCCCATTATGGCGACGGCGTTCACCAATAACCCGGATTCCTCCGATCTACTGCGCTTTCCCCTCAGCTACCGCTCGTATTTCCTGGTGCGGATGGCGTACGGCGCATTCGATCCGGCAACCGCCCTGGGGAGCTTGTGGTCGTTCGGTATTCTGCTGGGCGTGGGGTTTGCAAAACCAGCGCTCCTGCCCTGGACGCTGGTAGTGTTGCTGACGTTTGCCGCCTTCAATCTGGTGTTGATGCAGATGATCTTCGCCTGGGTCGAGCGCTGGCTGGCGCGGCGCCGCACTCGAGAGATCATGGGCGTCTTGTTCGTTCTGCTGATGCTGAGTTTTCAGTTGATTGGGCCACTGACGCACTACTTCGAAAAGCAAGCGCGGCCCGGTGCGCATCAATATGTGCAACGCTACGTCGAAGTCCTGGCTCCGCTGCAGGGCATGCTTCCGCCCGGACTTGCCGCCGATGCTATCTCGCAAGCGGTGTTTTCGAGATTCATGGCGGCATTCAGCTCGCTCGCGCTGTTGTGCGCCTTCGTGTTGCTCATCGGCTATTGCTTGCACGTGCGGCTGGTGGCGCAGTATCGCGGTGAGAATTTGAGCGAAGTGGCCAAGGCATCCGCTCTCCCGAGAGACCGGTCGCTGCGCTTGGGCTGGGATCTCCCTGGATTCTCCGCCCCGGTGGCCGCCGTCTTTGAGAAAGAAGTCCGTTATCTTCTCCGCAGCGGCCCCATGCTGCTCACCTTGATCATGCCAATCTTTGTGCTGGCGGTTTTCCGCTTCGGGTCGATGAATTCTCCCCGGCACTCCGGGGCATTCCTGGCCCGCACGCCAGACATGGCATTTCCCGCAGCTGCGGCCTACACGCTGCTGGTGCTGACCAATCTGGCGTACAACAATTTCGGCGGCGACGCCGGAGGCATCCAGTTCTTCTTCGCTTCTCCGGTAAATTTCCGTGAGATTGTACTGGCCAAGAATCTCACCCACGCCAGCATCCTGGCTCTGGAAACCCTGGTGGCGTGGATCGCGGTTGGGTTTCTCTACGGACGGCCCGGACTCGGCGTCACCGTCGCCTCGCTGGCTGGCCTGTTGTTCGCTGCGCCGGTGAATTTCTCCGCAGGCAACCTGCTCTCCATCTACTCGCCGAAGAAGCTGGATTATTCCTCGTTCGGACGTCAACGCGCCTCTCAAACGACCGTACTGATCAGCTTGGGCATACAAATTTTCGTCGTAGGCGTGGGAGTCGCCGCATTCTGGATTGCGCGACTGTACGGCAACTTCTGGATCGCGACCGCGATCTTGCTGGCGTTGGCAGGGGTTTCTCTCTCGGCCTATTACATGATTCTTAACCGCATCGGTGGTTTCGCCCAGGATCGACGGGAAACGCTCGTTGCTGAGTTGTGCCGCGCCTAGTTCATCTCTTCCGCTAAACCTGGAATCACGCTGCTGGTTGCGCTCGCGCTCGCGTAGAGCCTAGAATGCGTTGCTCGCTCGCGAGCCAACCGTTTCTCACCCTGGAGGCAACATGAAAACAAGAAGCATAGGATTGACGCTCGTAATGCTGTTTGTAGGCTTGGCGATGTGCTCGGCTCAAAACCCAAACCTGGGAACCTGGAAGCTGAATGAAGCCAAGTCGAAGATACCTACTGGATCCGCCAAGAATATTACCGTAACGTATGAGGCCGCTGGCGACAGTATCAAAGGCACGATCGACGGTATCGACGGTCAAGGGAAACCTACCCACACTGAGTGGACGGGTAAGTTCGACGGCAAAGACTATCCCGTCACCGGCGATCCAACTCAAGACACGCGGGCGATCAAGCAAGTCGACGACCATCACTACGCCTTGACAATCAAGAAAGCCGGTAAAGTTACCATAACCGGTAAGGCCATGATCGCGGCGGACGGCAAGAGCCGAACCGTCACTGTGAGCGGGATGGATTCGATGGGCATGAAAATCGAAGTCGTTTCCGTCTACGACAAGCAATAAGACCGGGGGCTGTCACGTGGCCAGTGCCGGTGAGCAGTCGAATTTCGCTGCCCACTGATCACTGGCCACTGTCACTTCGTCTCAGGATTCGCCAGGAACCGATAGCCCACACCGCGAACCGTCAACAAGTGGCGAGGCTGAGCAGGATCGTCTTCAATATATCGCCGCAGCCGGACAATAAAATTATCAATCGCCCGGGTGTCGGTGTCCTCGTGCAGGCCCCAAACTTCTTCCAAAATCTGCTTGCGGGAAACCACGCGTCCATCGTTACGCACCAGATGGCGCAGCAGTTCTGACTCCATCAGCGTCAGGTGAACGAGATTCTCTGCAGTGCGCAGTTCGAGCTTGCCGAAGTCGATGGTCCTGCCGCTGAAGGAAAATGTTCCGAAATCGCTGACGCCGCCCGAATCGGATGCATCCCGAGCTGCGTCCGGACTCTCTTTGCCGGCTCGCATCCATTGACTCCGTCGCAGCAGTCCCTGCAGGCGCGCCAGCAGGATCGACAGGTCGAAAGGCTTGGGCAGATAATCGTCTGCTCCCGCGGCAAAACCTTTTAGCACGTCTTCCGGCTGTCCGCGGGCGGTCAGCATGAGCACGGGCACATAATTCCGTGCCGCACGCAATTCCGAAACCACGCTGAAACCATCTTTGCCGGGCAGCATGATGTCGAGGACGATGGCGTCAAAATTTTCTTTCTTGCTGAGCAATCGTTCGGTGGCAGCCTCTCCATCTCCCACTACCTCGGCGGAGTAGCCTTCGGCCTCCAGATTGAAGCGCAGCCCCTGCGCCAGATGGGCTTCATCTTCCACCACCAGAACCCGGCTCATGCGCTCGCCCTCATGACGCTCGCTCTCATGACAAAGACCTCGGCAGTTCCATGGTAATCGTAGCGCCGTGGCCTTCCCCCGCGCTTTCGGCAAAGACTCGCCCGCCATGCTTCTGCGCAATCGACTTCACAATGAACAAGCCCAGCCCAGTCCCTTTCACATGCGCCAGTGAGCGATGGTTGACGCGATAGAAGCGCTTAAAAATGCTCTTCACATCGTCAGTCGGGATGCCGACCCCGCGGTCCCGGACGCTAAGCACGACGCGCTTTTCATCGGGCACCGCCAGGCGCACGCGCACATCCACGTGCTCGCCGGAATACTTGATGGCATTGTCAAGCACGTTGAAAACGGCAGTGCGGAGGTCTTCATCGCTGCCCAGCACGCGAACCCCCGCGCCATCACTCGGAGCCTCCTCGTAGCAGAGAGCTTCCAGCGGCAGATGATGGCGTGTGCGGGCGGCGTCCATGCAGTCGCGCACCAGTTGCCGGAAGTCGACGGCGGATTTCTCCCGTCCCGCTCTCTTGTCTCCGGCGCGGCCTGCGCGCAGCACCTGCTCCACAGTCTCGGTGAGTCGATCAGTATCGCTGAGCATCACCCGGTAAAACTCCTGCTTCTGCGGTTCCGGCAGGTCGCGGCGCTGCAAGGTTTCCAGGTGCAGTCGGATAGACGCAACCGGCGTCTTCAGCTCGTGAGTAACGGCATTGATAAAGCTGTCATGCTGCTCGCTCCGGCGAAGCTCGCGCACCAGGAAGCTGGTGTTCACGATCATCCCCGCGATAATCAGCGCAAAAAAGACGACGCCGAAAAACAGCAGCACGCGCAGGCGCCAGTTAAGAATGATCCATCCAACATTGAGAGCGACCGCCAGCGCCACCAGGCCAATGCCCAGGCAAACGAAGAACACGATAGTTCCGCGGCGGCTCGTGATGCGCATGGCGTCAGGCCTGATTTTACCGCTTTGAGAGGCCGCCTCCCGCAACATTCAGGAAGGCGTCAACAGAAGCAAGTCTTAGCCACCACACTTTTTACCCTGTGATCCGCTGTGACCTCTGTGTTTAGGGTTTACTGCAGCCAGCAAAAAACCCCGATCGCAGTGACCGGGGTCGAATTTGCGAAGCTTGCAAAAACTTAGTCTCCCGCCGCCGCGCCCTCAGCCAAACCAGCCGTAACCAACCGACCGTTCGGCGCAGCAACCAACCCGTTTTCCAGATCAGCCAACCGTACGCGCTTCACGTCCCAAGCCAGTCCAAGCGTCTTCAGCGCCCAGATGCCATACCAGTTCATATCAACCTCATACCACTTGAAGCCGTGCTGCGCTGCTGTCGGATGCGCGTGGTGATTGTTGTGCCAGCCTTCCCCGAAAGTCAGCAAAGCCACCCACCAACTGTTGGTGGAAAGATCGCGCGTGGCAAAACGCCGCGTGCCCCAGGAGTGCGTCGCTGAATTCACCAGCCAGGTAGCGTGTAGCCCAACTACCGTGCGCACGAAGATGCCCCACATAAGAAATGGAAGCCCACCGATAGCAAACAGAATGACGCCCAGCACAATCATGGGGACATAGTGATACTTCGTGATCCAAACGTGAAATTTATCTTTGGCGAGGTCAGGAACGTAGCGGGCCAGCGTAGTCGTGTCATGGTGCATCGACTTACCCATGAGAATCCAGCCCATGTGCGCCCACCATTTGCCTTCGATCGGCGAATGCGGATCGCCATCCTGATCCGAATACTGATGATGAATGCGGTGCGTGGCCACCCAGAAAATCGGTCCACCTTCGAGGGCGAGCGTCGCGCAGACGGTCAGGAAATACTCCACCCACTTCGGACTCTTGTAGCCGCGGTGCGTGAGCAGGCGATGATAAGCCATGCCGATTCCCAGGCTCCCTGAAACCCACCACAAGAACATGGCGACGAACAGAGCCTTCCATGTGAAGAAGAAAAGTGCCGCCACGGCCCCCACGTGAAACAGGCCCATGAAGATCGCGGTCACCCAGTTGATTTCGCCGTTTGCTGCTTGTCGTTTTTCCAGGCTTTCCAGTTGCATGTCCAAAGTAGTTCCCCGTTTGGCTGGTCTCGAACCCTCTGACGCCTGATCTAACCTATCAAGAGACCGGGGTAAGGCACTGTAATACTTGTGTAATAGCAACATGGGCGGGCATTACGGAGGTACTAGAGGAAGGTAACAAAGCGGGCGCGGACTGAAGCCGCGCCCGGCGAAACCAACGCAAGTCACTTACACATCAAGCCTCAAGCGCTCTTGGGCATCTGCTTCATGGCAGCTTCCATCTCTTCCATCGTCGCATCGTGCTTGTGAGTTCCAATCGACCACTTGTGGCCGAACGGGTCGGCCAATTTCCCGTAGCGGTCGCCCCAGAACATGTCAGTCACCGGCATCTCGATGGTCGCTCCGGCCTTCACCGCGCGCTCAAACGCCGAGTCAACGTCCTCGAGATAAATGTGCAGCCCCATGCCGGCGCCGCCCGTGCTCTGCGGCGACAAGGCGCCCATTTGCGGGAACTCGTCGCCCAGCATCAAGATGGAGTCACCGATGCGCAGCTCGGCATGCATGACTTTTCCGTCAGGCGATTTCATGACGCCTTTTTCCACGGCACCAAAAGCCTGCTTATAGAACTCGATGGCGCGGGCAGCATTGCGGACAGTCAAGTATGGAGTAAGGGTGTGGTATCCGTCAGGTATGGCTTTTACGGTCATATTGTTCTCCTGGTTGGTAATCCCGCGGCAGGAAGTCTACACCATTGGTGTGCACCCCGCCGTGCACGAATAAAGTGCAGATCGGTCCTCGAAGGAGTGTAACAGTAGCTTTCTCGGTTAGCGAGGAGCGCTTAGAAGAACCTGGTGACGCCTTCCTCCATCACGACCACCCGGTCCTCGATCCCCGCCGAACGCGCTTCCTGCTCCAGCAGTTGCAGCGGCTCATCCACCGGCTCGTGCGACAGCCGGAAGCTTCCATAGTGCATCGGCACCATCCAGCGCGACTTCAGGTCGAGAAAGGCGCGGGTAGCATCGGCCGGACTGGTATGCACGTTGCGGAAGGTCGGGGGGTTATACGCGCCAATCGGAAGCAGTGCCAGCTCCGGTGACAAGCGCCGGCCAATCTCGCGGAAACCCGCGAAATAAGCCGTATCGCCCGCGTGATAAACAGAGTGCTTCCCTGCCTGCAACACATAACCACCATATCCGCGGTGCGAATCCTTGAGAATACGGGCTCCCCAATGCCGCGAAGGAACGTGCGTCACCGCCAAACTGCCGTGCCGCGAACTGTTCCACCAGTCCAGTTCGATAATCTCGGAAAAACCCAGATCGGAAATCAAGTCGGTCACGTGGCTCGGAATGATGATGGCCGGGGCGGTCCCGCGCGTGCGCAGATTGTTCTGCACAATGGCACGCAGCGACGGCCGATGCAGGTGATCGAAGTGCGCATGCGTCACCAGCACCAGGTCGATGGCCGGCAAATCGCGCACTCGAAGCCCGGGACGCCGCAGCCGCTTCAGCACAAACAGCCAGCGCGCGAAGTTGGGATCGAGCATCACGCTCCGCCCTCCCATCTGCACAAAGAAGCTGGAATGGCCGATGAAAGTAACACCTAGCTCGCCGTTTGAGGCCAAACGCGGAGTGTGAGTCTCCCCGCAAAGCGGAGTCACGGCAGAGTGCCGCACCAGGCGTCCAAACTGCGACGCGCGCTTGCGGAGCGCCGGATTGCGAAGCGTCTGCTTGATCATCCTAACGCTTGATTATCCTAACGACGAATCTACTTAACGACGATCCCTACCAAAAGCTCTACCTGTTGGATGACTGCTGCCGTCCAACCGCTCCATTCTAGTTCAGACCAGCAGAGAAAAACGCGTAATTCCCGCGGTTCCCCCGAGGTATCCGCTTTCGACTCCGGCGTGGAATCGCACGGCCAAATGCGTCGGGCGAACTGATTTAAGAATCGAGTCCAGACCAGCTTGCTTGACCTTGATCCTCCGGCTCATATCTAATCCGAAAAGTCCTTTCATCGCGAGGAGAAGCTCAGAAATGCGAGTCGCTTTCTTGGGTCTGGGAATCATGGGACACGCCATGGCCACAAATCTGGTCAAGGCCGGCCACGAAGTAACCGTCTGGAACCGAACCCCCGGCAAACTCGTGGAAGGCGCTGGCATCGCTCCCACTCCGGCTGCCGCAGCGCAAGGCGCCGAAGTCACATGGCTCTGCGTTTCCGACACTGCCGCGGTCGAGAAAATATTGTTTGGTCCCGAAGGCGTCGAGCAGTCGCTGGCCGAGGGCATGATCATCGCAGATTCCAGCACCATCTCGCCTTCTGCCACCGTGAAGTTTGCCGAGCGCGTCCGCAGCAAGGGCGTAGCCTACGTCGACGCTCCCATGACCGGATCGAAAATCGGCGCCGCGAACGGGACGCTGATTTTCATGGTCGGTGGCGACCCAGCAACCATCGATCGCCTCAATCCCCTGTTCGCAGCCATGGGCAAAAAGATTTTCCGCATGGGCGAGACCGGCAAGGGCCAGGCCACCAAGCTTTCGATGAACCTCCAGATTGCCCTGATCTATGAGGGTTTCGCCGAGGCCCTCACCCTCGCCACCAAACTCGGTGTGGACCCGAAACAACTCGTGTCGCTGATCGAAGCCACCATGGTGCACTCCGGCGTCGTCGAATACAAAGCTCCGTTCGTCCTGCAGCGCGACTTCACCCCCAATTTCCCCCTTCGCCTCATGCACAAAGACATCCTGCTCACCCTCGAAGCCGCGAAAGAAGCCCGCGTAAAGCTCCCCGCTCTCGAAACCGTGGAAGAGGTCTACGAACTAGCCACTGAAGAGGGCCACCGCGATCTCGACTACGCCGCGACCCTGACTCTGCTCGAGAAGTGGGCCGGAGTACAGGTCAAGGGCGAGGCCGCTTAGTCGCGTTGACGCGCAACAGTTGGCCCCCTAATATGGTGCGCACCGGGCGAACCTTGCTTCCATGATCGGCCAAACCATCTCGCACTATCGCATCGTCGAAATGCTGGGCGGCGGCGGCATGGGTGTTGTTTACAAAGCTGAAGACGTCAAGCTCGGCCGGTTCGTAGCCCTCAAGTTCCTGCCGGATGACGTTGCCAAAGATCCGCAAGCCCTCGCCCGTTTTCAACGCGAGGCCAAGGCTGCCTCCGCACTCAATCATCCGAACATTTGCACCATTTACGAAATCGACGACCAGCACGGGCAAGCGTTCATCGCCATGGAGTTTCTCGATGGACTGACGCTGAAGCACCGAATCGCCGGGAAACCAGTCGAGTCCGAAGTGTTACTCAGCCTGGCGATTGAGATCGCCGACGCGCTCGACGCCGCCCACGCAGAAGGTATCGTCCACCGCGACATCAAGCCCGCGAACATTTTTGTGACCAAGCGCGGTCACGCCAAGGTTCTTGATTTCGGTTTGGCCAAGGTCACAACCCCGGCCAGTTCGTCCAGCCAGATTGCCGCGGCAAGAACAATGACGGGCACCGCCGACGAACCTCATCTGACCAGTCCGGGAACTGCCCTGGGCACTGTGGCCTACATGTCGCCAGAACAGGTGCGCGGCAAGGAGCTTGACGCTCGCACTGATCTCTTCTCCTTCGGAGCCGTGCTGTACGAGATGGCAACCGGCGTATTGCCATTCCGGGGTGACACTTCAGGCATAATCTTTGACGCTGTCCTTAACCGCCCTCCGGTATCTCCGACGCGCCTGAACCCTGACGTGCCCGTGGAATTGGAACGCATCATCAACCGAGCCCTCGAGAAAGACCGGGATCTGCGCTACCAGCACGCCTCCGAAATGCGGGCCGAACTGCAGCGGCTAAGACGTGACACCGATTCCAGCCGCGCCGTCTCCACTGTCTCCGCCGAATCAGGAACCTCCGCGCCAGCCGTTGCCCCACCCGCACACACCACAAGCAGTTCAGCCGTGGTAGCGGCCGCGCGAAGGAATAAGCTGGGCACCGGAGTCATCAGCGCAGTCGTTGTTTTGCTCGTGGCAGCGGCTGCCTATGGCGGCTACGCTTTCTTTTTCCGCTCCCGGCCGATTCCGTTTCAGAACTTTACTGTTAATAAAGTTACCGAGACCGGCAAGGCCAGGTTCGTCTCCCTCGCTCCCGACGGCAAATACATCCTGAGCGTCGTGGAGGACAAAGGGCAACAGAGCTTGTGGCTGCGCAACGTTCCCACCAACAGCAACACGCAAGTCATGCCTCCCGAGTCGGTGCAATACATTGGGGTGCGGTTTTCTCCCGATGGAAATTATCTCTACTTTGTCCGCGGAGAGCCGGGACAAGCGCTAAAGCTTCTTTACCGGGCGCCGGTACTGGGCGGCACGCCGCAAAAGCTCGTCACCGACGTGGACACTAACATCACATTTTCTCCTGACGGCCGCGCTCTCGCCTATTCCGTCATGAACAACCCCGAACTCGGCAAGTTCCGCCTGGTGATTTATTCGCTGGAGACCGGTGAGGGGAAAACGTTGGTCACCGGCAACATGGGCCAAGCCCTATACGCCCCGGCCTGGTCGCCCGACGGCAAGACCATCATCTGCGTTGTTTACACAACCGGGGACGCGATCAGTGGATTGGTCGCCGTCGACGCAGTCACCGGTAAGCAAAACGTTATCTTTGAAGCCAAAGGCGGTCCTCTGTTTGATCCCATTTGGTTGCCCGATGGCAGCGGTTTGCTGGCGCGATATCTCGGCAGAGAGACCAACTTCAGTCGTAGTGAGATTGTGGAGATCCCTTATCGAGACCACACCATTCGCGCGCTCACCCACGACATCAATAACTATGCCGACCTGAGCCTCTCCGCTGATGGACACATGCTCGCAACGGTTTTGAGCCAGGACCACTACGACATCTACTTGGCGGCCGCTTCTGATCTGAGCAGCGGCCAGGCTCAGCAACTCACCACCGGGGCTCGTGTGCGCAGCTTCGCCTGGACGCCAGACGGCCAAATGATTGTCGATCAGGAAGGCCTGAACCTCTTGCACCCGGACACGGGAAATAGCACACCGCTGACCTCACCAAAACAAGATGGCGTCGCAATGTGGCCTTCTTCCTGCGCGGATGGCCGCTATATCGTGTCCACGATTGTCGGTCGCGGCGATGGGAAGGCGGAGTCAGTCTGGCGCATCGACTCCGGCGGCGGGAACTTCAAGCTGCTCAGCGATGGCAACCGGGATTGGTTTCCAATGTGCTCGCCCGATGGCAAGTCGGTGTATTACTCGGATGTAGCCGATGGCGCCAAGCTCACTAGGGTACCTTTGGACGGTGGAAAGCCGGGAAGGATCTCCGATCTTCCCGCATACCGATTCGATATTTCCCCAGACGGCAAGCTGGCAGCATTTGCCACCTTCGCGACTGCCAGCGTCGCCAAAAAGCAGCTTGCGCTGGTCCCGGTTGAATCTCCTCAGGATGCGAAACTTCTGGAATTGCAACACACAGTCACGAGCGTGGGGGCTGTCCGCTTCACCCATGACGGCAAGGCTGTCGTTTATCCTTTTCTTGACCAGGACGCTGAAAACCTGTGGCTTCAGCCTCTTGATGGTTCGCCGGGAAAGCAGATCACCAACTTCAAATCGCAACACATCCTTGACTTTGGCTGGTCTTTCGACGGCAGCAAGCTGGGTATGGTACGCGGCCACACCGATTCCGATGTTGTCCTCTTGGAAGAGTCGAAACCGTAAAGACGAAGACGCGTATTGCGCTCTGTGATTAGCAAGGCGTTTGACGCGGCCCACCCTGCTAACATGTTCCCGGAAGGGGCGAGCTCCCGGATTGATAGAACAAAGATTGATAGGCTAAATATTGATAGGCCAAACCATTTCGCACTACCGCATTGTC
Source organism: Candidatus Sulfotelmatobacter sp. (assembly GCA_035486795.1). GTDB lineage: Bacteria > Acidobacteriota > Terriglobia > Terriglobales > Acidobacteriaceae > Sulfotelmatobacter. The sequence continues at coordinate 21,206 of DATHMS010000135.1, forward strand.
GAGAAACTGGGCGGCGGTGGTATGGGTGTGGTCTACAAAGCCGAAGACGTGAAACTCGGCCGTTTCGTCGCACTCAAGTTCCTCCCCGATGACGTTGCTAGGGACCCGCAGGCCCTCAGCCGGTTCCAACGCGAAGCCAAGGCCGCCTCAGCGTTGAACCATCCGAACATCTGCACCGTCCACGAGATCGACGAGCAGAACGGCCAGACCTTCATCGTGATGGAGTTTCTTGACGGCGCAACTCTGAAGCACGTGATTGGCAATCGCCCGATGGATCTGGATCGCGTCCTGGAGATCGCGATTGAAGTTGCCGATGCACTCGACGCTGCTCACGGGCAGGGCATCGTTCACCGTGACATTAAACCGGCCAACATCTTCGTCACCAAGCGAGGTCACGCGAAAATTCTTGATTTCGGTTTGGCGAAGGTCACGCTCAAGCCTGACGATATCGGCATTGGAGCCACTGCCACAGTTGTCGCCGAGGAGCATCTCACCAGCCCGGGCAGCACGCTGGGAACGGTCGCCTATATGTCGCCTGAGCAGGTCTTGGCCAAGGAACTGGATGCTCGAACCGATCTTTTCTCCTTTGGAGTCGTGCTTTATGAAATGACGACCGGCACACTGCCCTTTCGCGGCGACGCTTCGGGAGTAATCTTCGATGCCATTCTTCACAAACAGCCCCCCGCAGTCGTGCGTCTGAATCCCGATCTTCCCGCGAAACTCGAGGATGTAATCTCCAAATCCCTGGAAAAAGATCGTGACGTCCGGTACCAGTCCGCCACGGAACTAAGAGCAGATCTGAAGCGGGTGAAGCGTGATACCGAGTCGCAGCGCCTTCAAATCGCTCCTGCGTCAGCCGAGCCGGCCTCACGATTCAGCCGCACATCCAAGGCATTGGTGGTCGCGGCGGCTATTATTTTTATCGCGGGCCTCGCAGTCTACGGGATTCGAAACTACGTCTCCCGGTCTCACCCGCCGGAAGCCGTGCAAGTTGCTCCCAAACCCTCCGTTGAAACCATGGCCGTGCTTCCCTTCCACGATATCTCGGCAGCCACCTCCGATAGCTGGGGCATCGGGATGACCGACGCCATCATCAGCCGCCTGACTTCGTTGCAAAACCTTGCGGTGCGCCCGACGACCTCGGTTTTGAAGTACGCCAAGGAGGCCCCGGAGCCTGCCGAGGCAGCCAAAGCTTTGAATGTGGAAAGTGTTTTAGAGGGCACCTACCAGCGCTCTTCCGACGTAATCCGCGTCACGGTTCAACTCATCGACGGCCAAACCGGCAACACCAAGTGGTCGCAACGCTACGATCTGCACAGTGCCGACATCCTGAGCTTCGAAGATCAGATTGCAACCAAGGTCGTAGAAGGACTCAAGATCGAAATCTCTCCCACCGAGCAAAAATCGATCCAGCAACTTGCCACCACTAACGTCGACGCCTACAACGACTACCTCCAGGGCCGTTTCTATCTGAACGAGTATTTCGTGCACTCCGGGCTGGACAGCATCGAGCAAGGCAAGCGCCTGCTTTCGCACGCAATTTCTCTGGACAAGAGTTTCGCCGATGCCTATGCCTTGCTCGCGGAGTTCTACGGCTATCAGGCCGCGAATTTCACGGAGGACGGCGCAGCCAACATCAAGCGGGCGGAGGATGCCGCCCTGAACGCTCTGCGGATCAACCCCCAGTCACCGGAAGGATTGACCGCCCTGGCGTTTGCTTACGGCGAGGGCGGTCAAGAGGGAGAAGCGATCCGCACCTCACGGCAAGCGGTCGCCGTGGCGCCGAACAGCGCAGTCGCTTGGGAGGTATTGGGGTATTCGTGTTACTACGCTGGTCTCAATGAACTGGCTGCGCAAGCGTGGGGCCGAGTGGTCACATTGAATCCCACTCCTCAGCCTCACTGGATGCACGCTCGTACCCTGCTGTATAGCGGCAAGGTACAGGATGCCGAAGAAGAGATGCGCGCGCTTGTGTCGGCGAATCCCGATCAGTTCAAAGCTTTGGCGTACTTGGGCATGGTGCTTTATTACGAAGGCAAACTAGACGACGCCGAAGTCAACATGGATCGGGCAGTTCTGCTAGGACGTGAGTCGAAGGATGACACGGCGCGAATGCTCGCGGGGTTCGTGTACGCCTCACGAGGGCAAAGGGAGAAGATCGATCCACGCCTTTTCCAATACCACCCCGAACAGATTATCGACGGCGATGCCGCTTACTGGATCGGAGGCATCTATGCCCTGCTCGGCAACCGCCAGAACGCTCTCCTCTGGCTACAACGCACCGCCGCTCTCGGAGACGTGAATTACCCTTGGTTCGAACGCGACAAGAACTATGACAGTCTCCGCTCTGATCCGGAGTACCAGACAATAATGGTGGGTATCCGACAACGTTGGGAAGCCTACAAACAAGAGTTCGACGCTTCCCCGTGATTGTCGCAGTGGCTTTGACCTGCGGTCCACGTCAATATGCCAGCAGAATCCTCAAATCGCGCAGGTTGTTGCCGGTGGGCCCAGTCTCAATCGCATCACCCAGCGCATTGAAGAACGGATAAGCGTCGAATTCCTCTAGCGCGGCTCTGACATTTAGCTTTTTCAACTGCGCGCGTGCAACTGTGCTTCCATCTGCAACTGCTCCAGCTGCCGGACTATTTCCATCCACTCCGTCCGTTCCCGCGCTGAGCACGGTGATGTTCTCTCCCGCAATCTTCGCTGCACACGCCAGCGCGAACTGCTGGTTCCGTCCGCCAACGCCGCCGTTCGTGACCTTCACCGTCACTTCCCCACCGGAGATCAGGCACACGCGTTCAGATTCTTTTCTTAGCTCACGTAGGCGCTTCAACAAATACTCTGCCGCGCGCTCGTAATCCCAATCGTCACAAGAGTTGTCGACGTGCACGGCAAACCCAGCGCGCTCGGCCGCAACCTTAGCCTGTTCGACGGCAGTTTGGTTCGAGAGAATTGTCCACCATCGCGAACGGTAGAAGGCCTGGTCGTCCGACTTCGGCGTTTCCTCCAGAGCATGGCGTTCAAAAAGCTCGCGCGTGGAGTGTGGAAGCTGCGGCAGCAATCCGTGTTTCTCGGCGATGCGATAACAATCTTCGACGCTGTTTGAGTCGGGCATCGTCGGACCGGAAGCCAGAGCATCAGGCATGTTGTCGGGAACGTCGGAAACCAATAGTGAAAGCTGCTGCGCCGGAAACGCCGCTTGCGCCAGCCGTCCGCCTTTGACGGTGGAGAGATGCTTACGAATAGTGTTGATTTCTGCAATGGGCGCGCCCGAATGGACGAGAGCGCGATAGGTCGCGATCAAATCGTCCAGCGAAATTTCATCGTCGATGGGCTTCTCCACGATCGACGATCCTCCACCGCTGAGCATGAATATGACGAGTGAGGCCGCAGTTTGCACCTCCAGCGCCGTCCGAATCGCGTTGGCGGCGCGAATGGATTCAGCATTGGGCACGGGATGTCCGCCGCGAAAATAGCGGAAGCCGCGTATCTGCGCCGAGGGTTCAACCGAGCTCGCCACAATGCCTTCGAGTGCAGACTCGCCAACCTGTTGCGTGAGCGCTTCGACCATCGTGTGTCCGGCTTTTCCGATCGAGATTACCAGGACGCGCGAATAAGAATCGAGATGGTAAAGATCCTCACAGACGCGCAACACACCACGCTCGCAATGCACGTGCCGCGCAAATGCATTGGCAATCGAGGCCTGAGCCAGCGCGTGGCGGAAGATCTCGCGAGCGGTGGCGCGCGTTTCATGAAACTGCGACTCGCGGTCAGCGTCAGACATGAGCAGGATTATATGGGCAGGATTATAAAGACGGTTCTTGCACAATTTCTTGTCGCACCCAACCTTCAATCGTCTCCCGCAGTTCCCGCAACCGTCCCTCGAAAAAATGGTCTCCGCCTTCAATCAGCACCAGTTTCTTCGGCTCGGGAACCGACGCGACCAGAGCCTCGAGCTTCGCCCGCGGACCAAACTGATCGCGCGCGCCGCTGACAAACAGCTTCGGCTTGGCACAGTCGCGCAGGAAGTCAAAGGTATACACGCGCGGCGCTTCCGCATCGGCAGCGACGGGAATCGCCGGAACTCCCACGCCTATCAATGCCTTCACGCGCATATCTGGACACGCAGCTCGCAGCCCAACCGCCGCGCCAAAGGAGAATCCCGCGAACAGCAGCGGCAGGTGAAACTCCGCGTCCAGCCAGTCGAGAGCGGTGCGAACATCTTCAACTTCGCCGTTGCCGTGATCGTGTTCGCCCTGGCTGAGTCCGGCGCCGCGAAAGTTGAAGCGCAGCACGGGAAAACCAAAACTGTTCAGCGCCTTCATG
>DATHMS010000136.1:0-6291 GCA_035486795.1 Candidatus Sulfotelmatobacter sp.
AACGTCCGCAAAGAAGTACCGCCCGGAAGCGTTGGAGGTAGCGGTTCGCGGAATGTTGGTTGCGATATCGGTTAGCGTAATCGTGGCACCCGACACCACCGCATTCGATGGGTCAGCCACTGAGCCGGAAACCGTGCCCGATGCCGCCGATTGCGACCACACGGGCAGAGCGCCGCCCAAACAAACCACCAACAATAGAACCAGAACCAAATTGAAGCTGCGAGTGTACATTGCTTCCTCCACCAACCGAGAGATTGAAATGTTAACTGCTGACTGAACTTTCTACTGAACCTGCTGAAGATAGCCTGACGAGTATGAGACCCCTACGGCGAGGCAACTGAGTGCAACTCTCGTTCCAAACAGTACATTGTTTGAAACTGTTATGTTTGTGTAACTTACAGGAATTCTAGCGACGCCGCGCTCCGGTTTGTTGAATAGCAATATGATTTTCGGTAGTTAAACCCCTGTAAATCGCCGGGTTGGACCGGGTACCGGCGCGTCGAACCGGAGGGGTAACTAGGTAGGAAGCAGGGCGCTTGCTGCAAGGCCGCGATCCACACTTCGCCGATCGATTCCACCTTTACTTCGAGAGGCTGGCCAATGCTTCGCGGAACAGGGCGTCGAATGATCCCGGCTTCTCCGTTTTGAACTTGTCGGTCTTGAACCTGTCGGCCTTGATCCCGTCACTCTTGCCCACGCCGCTCTTGACCACACCTGCCAGTGCCTTTTCCGCTGCGGCCGGCGCATAGCCAAGGTTGACCAGGGCGGACAGAACATCTTCTTCCGCGGGGCTCATCACAGGCGCGGCTACTGTGGAAGTTCCCGCCGCCGCAGGCAGCTTGTCCCTAAGCTCCAACACCATGCGCTCCGCGGTTTTCTTGCCGATGCCTGGAATCCGGGTCAGCCGACCCACGTCATTGCCGCGAATCGCGCCCGCCATTTCGTCGGCTGCCATTCCGCTCAAGATGGTGATGGCCAGCTTCGCCCCGATGCCACTCACTGTCATCAACTTCTCGAACAGCTCCTTCTCGGCGGGACGGAGAAATCCATACAGCGCGATCAAGTCCTCGCGCACATGGGTGTGGATGTGCAGAGCAACTTCGGATCCGTTGGCGGGCAATTCGGAGAAGGTGGGCACACTGATGTTGACTTCGTAACCGACGCCGGACGTCTCCACTACGATTTGATTGGGATGCTTCGCCAGCAGTCTTCCGCGCAGATGGGCGATCATGCTGAAGCCATTGTAGCCGCAGACGGTCGATCACGATCATAGTTGCCAAAACAGCGAAAACGGCAGGGCCGACCCCCCTGCCGTTTTCGTAGAATCCAAGACTCTCTTTAGTTAGTTTCTAGTTTTAAGTTTTGGCTACTTCTGTTTTCGCTACTTCTTGTTGACGGTTTTCTTCAGTTCGGCCCCAGGGGTAAACTTCGCGACCTTGCGGGCAGCGATCTTGATAGTGGCGCCGGTCTGCGGATTACGCCCGTTCCGCGCCTTTCTCTGCGATACCGAGAACGTGCCGAAACCTATCAAAGCTACGCGATCCCCTTTCCGCAAGGCACCTGTAATGCTGCTCACCGCGGTGTCAATCGCTGTCGCAGCCTGCGCCTTGCTGATTTCGCAAGCGCCCGCGATCTTGTCAACCAGATCGGCCTTATTCATAGTTTCTCCTAGCAGGTCTCGTTCATACCCAGCGCACACCGGGATGACAAAAGCTTGTGGCTGAGTTGGGAAACCTGACGGCTGGTATTCTCCTCTCTCTGCAGAGAATGTCAACTGTGAAAATCCGCGCCCGAAGCCTGTTTCGCATCCCCATGTCCCGGATTGGGGCTGAGGGGGCGGGTTCTGGGCCGGGAGAACGGTGGAAAGGCGTTATGCCGATCCACGTACAACGCAAATAGCCAGCCGGAGGGGTTTTCCTCCGTCCTCCACAGCCTCGGCCGTGGCTTCACAGTTTGTGCACAGGCGTCTGCGGTTTCGCACTTGCGGGAAGATCGCGTCCGGGTGCAGAGTCGACTGATACAGTTTAGAGAGATCGAAATTAAGAAGGCCGATTTGAGAAGCATCCAAGAATCAGGATTGAAGTTAGCCAAGACCCATGCGGAAATTTGCACGCTATGCCAGGGTACGGGTTGGAAGACGCTTCCCGCCAGCCCCGGCGCGCCCCGAGACAAAGACACGAATGAGAATGGCGAGAGCAAGAAGAATAATAATAGGAATAAAGACCGGCGAGTCACGCGCTGCGATTGCCAGCTCCAAGCGCGAGGCCGGGCTCTACTCGCCGCGGCACGCATTCCGCCGCGTTACGAGCATTGTGAACTCGCCAGCTATACCACGGACTTTCCGGGTGCCCATCCTTCGCTCGCGTTTGCTCAGATTTCCGCCTCCAGGTTCGCGCATGAGTACGATCCTCGCGATGGCATGGGCCTGCTGATCATCGGCCAGATCGGCACTGGCAAGACTCATCTGGCGGTTGGGATCACCAAGGAACTCATTCTCACCAAGGGTATCGCCTGCCTGTTCTACGACTATCGCGAACTGCTGAAGGAAATCCAGAACTCGTACAACACCGCGGTTCAAGCCACCGAGTTGGACGTTCTTCGTCCTGTTTTTGAAACCGACGTCCTGGTTCTCGACGAACTGGGCGCAGTAAAGCCCACCGAATGGGTTTGGGATACTGTCAGCTTAATCCTCAACACGCGCTACAACGACAATCGCACCACGATCATTACGACAAACTTCGAAGATCAGCCGGCTGCTGGGGTAAATGGCTCCGTTTCTCCAGCCCGAGCCGCCTCGCGCTCCGAAACTCTCGGCGACCGCATCGGTGAACGAATGCGTTCCCGTCTGCACGAAATGTGCCGCATCATCAAAATGGAAGGCGAAGACTTCCGCCAGAAGTTCCGCAGCGCCAGTTTTCGGTAGGTCGTTCACCGCTGATCGATTGCGGGCGCGATTTATGGTGAACGCGATCTGCAGTTAGATAAGGAGCAACCATGCGCTGGTACCATTATGTGGCGTACTTCTTCGGGGGTGTATTTCTCGCGAACGCCTTACCCCATTTTGGCAACGGAGTCTCGGGGCATGCCTTTCAAAGCCCTTTCGCTTCACCACCCGGCGTCGGCTTGTCGTCTTCCGTGGTTAATGTCTTATGGGGCCTCTTCAACCTGGCTGTCGCCTATCTGCTGGTCTGTCGCGTCGGCAGCTTCGATCTGCGCAAGACCTCGCACGTGCTCGTCCTCGGGGCAGGCATCCTGCTGATGTCGCTCAATCTTGCTCACTACTTCGGACGGTTCCACGGGGGATTGTAAACTCCCTTTTCGATAAGACCTGTGGTGAAGAGTTGCTTACAATGTCTCAGTGCTGACTGAGTGCCTGGAATTCGCGCCTGAGCGCGACACCGAGATCTTCGCCGCTGTTCCACCCGCGCCGGCCGTGTTCCTGCTGCGCGGCAACGACGTGCGCGCGGAGCCCTACGTGAGCAAGACTGCAAATCTCCGCCGCCGTCTCCAACGCCTGCTCGGCCCAGTAGAAGAACGCACCAGGAAATTAAATCTGCGCGATCGCGTCCGTTCAATCGACTACCGGACGACTAGTTCCGACTTCGAATCCAGCTTCTTGCTCTACCAAGTCCTGCGCGAATCCTTCCCCAAGACCTATGGCAACCGCATGCGGTTCCGCTTCACTCCGCTGGTCAAGTTGCACCTCGAAAACGAATACCCTCGCGCCTCCATCACCACGCGTCTGGGACGCCTCAAAGGTCCTGCCTTCTACTACGGACCATTCCAGTCCCGCACCGCTGCCGAGAAGTTCATGAACGATTCGCTCGACTTCTTCAAGATGCGCCGCTGCGTCGACGACCTCCATCCTGATCCCAAGTTTCCCGGGTGCATCTACTCGGAAATGAAGATGTGCCTCGCCCCCTGCTTCAAAGGCTGCACCGACGAAGAATATTCCGCCGAAGTGAACCGTGTGCAAGCTTATTTCGATTCCGGAGGAGAATCTCTGGCCCGGGAGTTCTCGGCGCAACGCGACACCGCATCAGCTAATCTCGCATTCGAAGACGCCGCATCCATCCACGCCCGCATGGAGAAGCTGAAGCCCGTCGTGAGCCAGTTCCCCGAGATCGTCCGCCGCCTCGACCGGTTTTCAGCGCTGATCATCCAGCCCAGCCGTCTCGTGGGCTCAGTCAACTTCTTCCGTGTGGAGTGCGGTGCAATCTCGGGGCCGGCGGCATTCTCGATTCAAGCCGCCGAGCACACAAAGTCACAGTCCATGGAATCGCGGGTGCAGGGAACTCTGGATTCGTTCCCGCCGGCAAAGGCGCGGCCGGCGCTCGAAGTCATGGAGCACCTCGCGCTCGTCAAGCGCTGGTATTACCGCGGCCGTCGCATCGGCGAGGTATTTCTGACGGATGACAAAGGCGTTCTCCCTATGCGCCGCATCGTTCGCGGCATTGGCCGTGTGCTGAGAGGCGAAGCTCCGGACAGTAATCCCTCTATTTGGACACAGACCAGAGAGGGAGCAACGGAAATCCCAGGTTGAAGTAAGGTAAGGTGTCGAAGAGGAAAGAAGGGCGGAATGGCGATCAAAGATTCACGCGACAAATCTCTCCGCGAACATGTACTTTACCTTCTCAACGGCGGCGGAGCCCACGCCCGCTTTGACGAAGTTGTGAAAGACCTGCCGGAGGACTTACGCGGCGACAAACCCAACGGATTTCCGCACTCCGCATGGATGCTCGTCGAGCATCTTCGCCTGGCGCAGTGGGACATTCTCGAGTTCAGCCGCAACTCCAAACACACATCTCCCGATTGGCCCAAGGGTTATTGGCCCAAGACGGAAGCCCCTCCGACTGCAGCCGCATGGAATAGAAGCATTCAGCAATTCCGCAAAGACCTGAAAGCCATGCAGGACCTGGTTGCAAATCCAAGAACCGATCTATATTCCCGCATTCCCTGGGGCGACGGCCAAACCGTTCTGCGCGAGGCTTTGCTACTCGCTGACCACAACGCGTACCACCTCGGCCAGTTAGTCGACGTTCGGCGTTTGCTGGGAGCGTGGAAGGGCTGACGCCAGAGCCGATTAGGTCTCGCTCAAAAGAGTCTCATTAGAAAATCGAGCCGGCCCTTTCGGGCCGGCTCAATTGCTTCGTTAAGCCAATCCGCCCTTCAACGCGCTACCGTTATGGTTACGGGCGTCTCGTTAGTGAGTGATCCAGACGTCCCGATCAGCTCGATGGTTGTGGTTCCGGTTGGTGCGCGTCTGCTAGCGCTCCACGTGATGGTTACCTTCACACTGCCATTTGCTGGTGGCGTGACCGGGTTGGCCGAGGCCGTCGCCGATACGTCAGTGGGGAATTCGTTCACGCTCAAATCAACAGCAGAATTGAATCCATTCACGCTGGTGACAGTGAGAGTAGTGGATACGCTGCCGCTATCGTCGATTGTGAAAGAAGAAGGAGACAGCGATAGGGTGAAGTTCTTCGTCCCCGAAGCAGCATTCACCGTTAAGGCGATGGTTGTGCTGTGAGTGGTCGAGCCCGAGGTTCCGGTGACCGTCACCGTGGCCGCGCCGACGGTCGCGCTAGCCGAAGCAGTCAGCGTGAGTGTTGAGGTCGCGCTGCCGTTCGCCGCCGGAGTCACCGGGTTAGTCGAGAACGCCGCCGTGACGCCCGTAGGCAGGCCGGTCGCGCTCAAGGTCGTTGCAGAGTTGAAGCCGCCCGTGCTGGTGATGGTGATCGTGCTCGTTCCCTTGGCGCCCTGGGTTACTGTCAAGGACGCGGGCGAAGCAGCGATCGTAAAGTTCGGCGACGCCGTCGCACTCACCGTGAGGGCAACGGTAGTGGTTGCGGTCAGGCTGCCGGAGGTTCCGGTGATGGTCACCGTGGACGTTCCAGTAGTCGCCGTGGAGCTCGCCGTCAGCGTCAACACGCTGGTCCCGGTTGTGGGATTCGTGCCGAACGCCGCGGTCACACCGCTGGGCAGGCCGGAAGCGGCAAGCGTAACGCTACCCGTGAATCCGCCCGCGTCGGTCACCGTGATAGTGCTGGTGCCGCTGTTGCCTTGGGTTACCGACAGACTGCTCGGTGAAGCCGAAAGCGTAAAGCTCGGCGTCGCAGATCCAGCCAACAGATTGATGATCCCGGTCGTATTCGGACTGCCCCAGCCGGTGCACAGATCGTAGCCGGTGATTCCCGAATAGGTGCCGCAACTGCCGCTGGTGATGTCGTGGAAATAGGTGCCATAGCTCGAGGTCAGAGCCGCAGGGTAAATGATCGGGTCGATAAAGCC
>DATHMS010000137.1:0-8262 GCA_035486795.1 Candidatus Sulfotelmatobacter sp.
CGCAATCTTCTGCAGAGTGTCGCGGCTGCCTTCGAGGATGCTCTTCGCCGTCTCGTATCCCTGATTTACCAGCTTGCGGACCTCGCCATCAATCTTGATGGCCGTGTCTTCGCTGTAGTCGCGGTGCTGGCTGATCTCGCGGCCCAGGAAGATTTGCTCTTCCTTCTTGCCGAAGGTCAGCGGACCAAGATCGCTCATGCCCCACTCGCAGACCATCTTGCGCGCCATCTCCGTGGCCCGCTCAATGTCGTTTCCCGCGCCGGTGCTCATTTGGTTGAGAAACAGTTCTTCCGCCAAACGCCCACCCATGAGAATCGCGAGATCAGTCTTTAAGTATTCCCGTGTGTAGTTGTGCCGGTCATCGATCGGCAACTGCATGGTCACGCCCAGCGCCATCCCGCGAGGAATAATCGTAACTTTATGCACCGGGTCCGAACCTGGCAGCTTCGCCGCCACCAAGGCGTGCCCAGCTTCGTGGTAGGCCGTAACTTTCTTTTCCTCATCCGACAGGATGAGCGACTTGCGCTCCACGCCCATCAGGACCTTATCCTTGGCCACTTCGAAGTCGAACATCAGCACAGCCTTGCGGTTCTGCCGTGCCGCAGCCAGCGCCGCTTCGTTCACCATGTTCGCCAGGTCCGCGCCGGAAAATCCAGGTGTCCCGCGCGCCAGCACCGAAAGATCGACATCTTCGGCCAAAGGAATCTTGCGGGTATGCACGCGCAGGATTTCTTCACGCCCACGCACGTCCGGCCGGCTCACCACCACGCGCCGGTCAAAACGCCCAGGCCGCAGCAGCGCCGGATCCAGCACGTCGGGCCGGTTCGTAGCTGCCATCAGAATCACGCCTTCATTCGACTCGAAGCCGTCCATCTCTACCAGCAACTGGTTCAAAGTCTGCTCGCGCTCATCGTGACCGCCGCCGAGACCAGCCCCGCGATGCCGTCCCACCGCGTCAATCTCGTCGATGAAAATGATGCAGGGAGCATTCTTCTTGCCTTGCTCGAATAGATCGCGCACGCGGCTGGCGCCAACACCCACAAACATCTCTACAAAATCCGAACCCGAGATCGAGAAGAAAGGAACATTAGCTTCGCCCGCAACGGCCCGAGCCAAAAGCGTCTTGCCGGTTCCCGGAGGTCCAACCAGCAGCACTCCTTTGGGAATCCTGCCGCCAAGCTTCTGGAACTTCTGCGCCTCACGCAGGAATTCGATGATCTCGCGCAGCTCCTCCTTGGCCTCTTCCACCCCGGCCACGTCCTTGAACGTGACTTTCTTCTGCTGCATCGAAAGCAGCCGCGCCCGGCTCTTGCCGAACGAAAGCGCCTTGTTGCCGCCCGTCTGCATCTGGCGGATCATGAAGAACCACAGCGCACCCAACAGGATCAGCGGAGCCCAGGTCCCCAGCAATTGCAGCGGCCAGCTCCCGCCATTGACGTCCTTGATGATCACCACAACGTTCTTGTCGCGAAGCGACTTGATCATGTCGGGATAAGCCGGCGGAGCCACGGTATGGAAGGCCGAGTTGTCGGTGAACTTTCCGTGCACCTGCTGCCCGTCCACGGTGACATCATGCACCTTGCCCGCATCCACGTCCGTCATGAATTGGGAGAAGTTGACATCTGCGTCCTTCTGCCCATTGCGCCCCTGCTGAATTACGGTCCACAACACAAGGGCAGACACCCCAATCCCCACCCAGAAGAGTACGGTTTTTACTGTTGAATTCACCAAAAAGCTCCTGTAGAAACCGGGGCCCTGCCATCCACCACAGACCCCGAGGCCCTACCTTTTAGTTAGATGCGACTCACCCAATTTAGGATAAGAAAACTCCCTAAGACCACTATTCTACATTTTCTCAGGGAAAAAGGCGCGTCAACCTTTGCGTAACTTAGGTCATCTGCGTGACCGGGGTTGCAGCCAGGTAGGGGATGTTCCGGTTCGTTTGCTCCGCCGCGCCCAGACCATAGCCTACGAGGAAGGTCTCGTCCACCAGAAAACCAAAATAGTCCGGCTGTAAGGCCACTCGGCGGGCTGATTGGCGGTCCAGCAGCGTTACCAGTTTCACCGACGCCGCGCCCCGCGCGCGAAGATCACTCATCAGGAATTCACTCGTCACCCCGGAATGCACCACGCCCTCGACCAGCAGGATATGCTGGCCGCGAATATCCGGTTCATGGCTGAAGAAGATTTCCACCACCTCTCCCGCCTGGTCGCCCTGCTGCTTGCTCGACTGCTTGCTGTATTTGGGCTTGATGAACTGGCACACCACCGGCACTTCCAACGCCCGCACCAGGTCGGCCATGAACATGAAGGCATTCTCCAGAACGGCCAGCGCCTGAATCGTCTGTCCTTCATAGTCATCGGAAATGTGACGCGCCAGCTCTTTCACCCGCTTCTGGATCTGCTCAGCCCCAATCACCTGGCGCAGTGGCTCGACTCTCGGCCCTTTCATGAAGTGGCGTGCCTCCTAGCAGAATGCAAGATCAGCCTGATAAGAATATCGCATTTCTCCCGGACTACATTTTCCGGCCGCTCAGCGGTGCACGCATTATGTGTGGCACAGATGCCTTTGCTCCGGCCTTCAGATTCCCGCTGTCATCGACGACATCCCATCCTGAGTTGGCGATGTAGTAGAAGTCGTTGTCGATGACCACCCCGTGGGTCGGATCACCGAGCGTCTCCGTCGACCGCTCAATAATCGTCTCGGACTCAATTCTCGTAAGCGAGGCGTCCAAAGTGAAGGCCACGACGCGCTCCGGGGACGTCCCATTCTGCACGGCGATCAATTTCCCGCGGTCGAAATACAGGCCGTCAATGCCGTTGAGGGCAAACTTTCCTCCCATCGAAAGCCAGCGCACCTGCTTCGTCGCGATTTCCAGTACCCCAATCCCCCGCAAATAGTCAGGGACGAAGACATGTTTCCCATCCGGATGCATCGCCGGAGTTTGGGGCGAGATAAAATCCCCGTCGTCCAGACGTTCCAGCGCGGCTCCGTTGGCGAGGACGCGATACACGCCACCTCCGTCGCCATCGCTGACGATGATATCTCCATTCGCCGCCAACACCATATCGCCCAGGGCGCTCGGGCGGGGCGCCTCAATGCGCCGCAACAACTTGCCATTTTTCGAGTCATAGCAGAGCACCGCGGACCTGCCCCAATCCGATTCAGGCGCGGCACTGAAACCTTGCAGAGCCACCTCGGTGGCCCACACCACACCGCGCGCAGCATCGACCTTGATGGCCATCATGGGCCAGTCGTCGGGCGCTTTCGCAAAGTCTGTGCTGGCTCCGTCACCCGAAGTTGTAATGATTTTCTTCTCCCGCACGCTTGTGATGAAGAATCGATTGCTGCGCGGATCATAATCCACATCTTCGGCCAGAAGGCCCGAGTCCGTCAGCAGGAAGGCCGTCGACCCGAGCGAAACGGGAGTCTGGTTCGCGTCCATGCCACTCTGGATTTTCGCGAAGCGTGCATCCTTAAAGAGTTCAGCAAAATCGGCAGACTTTGCAACCACATTCGTAGCCTGCCCCATGCGGACGTACTGCTCCAATTCGCGAACCGCTGCATTGACATCGCCGACACGCACGTCCGCGCGACCCACCTCCAGGAGCGAATTGGGCGCCTCATTTAGCAGCGCTTTCAATTTATTTGCGCTCACCAGATTCGAATGCCAATCGTTCGCGGCGTGTGACTTTCGCAGATCCACCTTGAGGTTCTGGAACTGCTTTACCGCGTATTCTGATCCCCTTGCGGCTGACGCGGTAACAAGGCTGAGGACGGCCAACGCTATCGTGCGCCTATTAGTTTGTAAAATCATGGGTAGGCTTTCAACTTCCGTTTGCTCCACTTAGGCCAACGACCAAACCTATAAAATCGGATGATCTTCATCCATCCACGGCGCTTCCCGGATCAGCACCGCTTCCTGCTCCGCGTTCGCGCGTAGTCGGGCGGGAACGGGAAAGCCGCGCATCCACACGATCTCGTCTCCGCTCACTGCAACTGGCCAGAGCCTGCGCTCGGACCGCGCCACATGCCGCTCCTGCAGCAGCTCTTTAATCTTCTTCGGCGCTTTCGTGTGCGCGGGCCAATACCGGTCTCCCGCGCGCCAGTTCCGCACGATCAACCGTCCCGGCAACAAATCCCCACGGAGAAGTTGCTGCGGATTATACTCCGCAACCTGCGCCACAGCAGTGAGACGCCACGCTTCGATTACTATCCCCGCCTCGGCCACCAGGACTCGTCCCGGCACGGTCAGCGAATATTCGTAGTCCGGGATTCGCTCCTGACTCCGCAAGTCAGGAGTGAGAAAAACCATAGCCTCCGGCTCCCGGCGAATCTTCCATCCTAAAGGCAGCGACAATTCCTTACCCGATGGACCATTCTCGGCCGCGAACCGCAGGATTTCTTCGATGTGCTTGAACTCCAGCGGAATCAACGCCTGATCTCCGATCGCCTTCACCACCCTTCGCTGCACCGCGCGCGGCTCGGTCAGCAGCCACGGCCGGCTCACCGAAGCGTTCATCACCGCCGGGCCGGGCTGCTCAAGCCGCTCCACTAATTTAGGATCGAGAACCTTAGGGAGCGACGGCTGGATCTGCACCAGCTTTTGCGAGCCCTCGAAACCCGGCAGCCCGCATGCCCATTCCGGCTGCGACCATTGCACCACCGTCCCCAGCCACCCCGATATTTCGTTCTCCCAATAGTCTTCCTCATCGCGTGCTATCTCCGCCAGCTCAGACAAATTCTCAACCACGGCAGGATTGAACTCCTGCTCCAGCAAGGGCAGCACAAGTTGGCGTACACGATTGCGAGTGAACTTCGAATCGGCATTAGTCGAGTCTTCTCGCCATGGCTGCTTGAGATCAACCAGATACTGCTCCAGTTCTCGCCTTCGAATCCCCAGCAGCGGACGGACAATCTCACCGTGACCTTCTTCATCCACCCGCTCAACGAGAAGGCGCGGATAGATTCCCCCCAACCCGCGCAGTCCCGTCCCCCGAATCACCCTCATCAGCACCGTCTCAGCCTGATCGTCGAGCGTGTGCCCGGTAGTGATCGCGTCCAAAATAGTTGGCGGCGCCTCAACAGACGGCTGGGAAAAGTTCGGGAAGGGCACGACTTCAGCCGTGCCGACGAGCCTCCCTGACGATTCGGGCTCTAGCCCCTGAGGGACGTCCGGCTCAACCTCATCGACTTCCGCCGATCCCAGGAGCAAGCGAAAGAATCCATATCGCAGCTCACGAGCAGCTGCTTCCAACCCTGAATGTTCTTCTGCAGCCAACCGTGCCACATTGCCGCCAGCCACATGAAACTCCAACCCATGCTCGCGAGCCAGTCCGGCAACAAAGTCCCGATCCACCTCCGACTCCGCCCCGCGCAGCCCGTGATTGAAATGAACAACCGAGATCACAACGCCAAGGTCGTGACGCAACTCAATCAGCAGCCGAAGCAGCGCAACCGAATCAATCCCACCGGAAACCGCAACCCCAACCCGATCCCCAGCCCGCAGCAATTCCTCCCGCCGGATGTGCCCCAACACGCGCTCCGCTAGTTCATGCACCGAAACATGGTACATCGCCAGCATTCAGGGGGCAGGATTCAGACAGAACGTTCCAGAAAGAACAGCACGTCACGTCTGCGTTATCATCCGGAAAACGTGATCTCGCCTCTCCAAACTCCGCGCCTGTTGCTTCGGCCCTTAGAGCTCGCCGACTCCCCGCAGACGCAGCTTCTGTTTCCGCATTGGGAGATCGTCCGCTATCTCGCGAAAACTGTCCCGTGGCCCTATCCGCCGGACGGCGCCTACACCTACTATCGCGATTCAGCTCTTCCCGCTATGGATCGCGGGGATCAATGGCATTGGACCCTCCGCCTCAAGACCGAACCAGATCAGCTGATAGGCAGCGTGTCCCTGCTCAAAGGCGAAAACATCAATCGTGGATTCTGGCTGGGATTGCCCTGGCACGGACAAGGCCTCATGACGGAGGCCTGCGAAGCTGTCACTGACTTCTGGTTCAACACGCTCAAGTTCCCGGTGTTGCGGGCTCCCAAGGCCGCTGCGAACACTGCATCGTGCCGCATCTCAGCAAAGAGCGGCATGCGCCTGGTTACCAGGGAAGAGCATGAGTACGTCTCCGGACGCTTACCCACAGAAATCTGGGAAATCACCGCCGAAGAATGGAATGCGCGCCGCGTCCGCAGAGATTGAGTGGTCTGATCTTAAGCGCGCAGACGCTCTAGTCGAGCATCTACAATCCCGCACTCTTCTCCGCAATCAGCTTCCGCACCTTCTCCACAAACTCCCCAGCCGCCATGTCCTCAGTTTTCTCTTTTCCGCGAGTCCGAACATTCACCTTCTCCGCCTCAGCCTCTTTATCCCCGACGACGAGTAAGAACGGCACCTTCTGCATGGCATGCTCGCGAATCTTGGCGTTCATCTTTTCATTGCGCGCATCGACCTCCACGCGCACCCCAATGGCCTTAAGCTGATCCGCCACCTTCTTCGCATACTCCACATGCCGCTCGCTGATCGGGATCATCGCCACCTGCACCGGCGACAGCCACACCGGAAACGCCCCGGCGTAGTGTTCAATCAGCACTCCAAAGAAGCGCTCGACCGACCCGTACAGCGCGCGATGCACCATCACTGGCTGCTTGCGCGAACCATCTTCAGCGACGTACTCCAGTCCAAAGCGCTGCGGCAGGTTAAAGTCGAACTGCACCGTCGAGAGCTGCCAGAGCCGTCCAATAGCATCGACCAGCTTGATGTC
Source organism: Candidatus Sulfotelmatobacter sp. (assembly GCA_035486795.1). Lineage (GTDB taxonomy): Bacteria > Acidobacteriota > Terriglobia > Terriglobales > Acidobacteriaceae > Sulfotelmatobacter. Next base: position 6,772 of record DATHMS010000137.1, read on the forward strand.
AATCTTCGGTCCGTAAAACGCCGCCTCGCCCGGAATCGTCTTGTACTCAATCTTCCGGCCATCCAGCACCTTCTTGAGCGATTCCGTGGCGTGGATCCACTGCTCTTCGCTCCCCACGAAATTCTTCCGGTCATCAGGGTTCCAGGTGGAAAGCTCGGTCTGGAACTGGTCGAAACCAAAGTCCTTCAGCACATCCAGAGCAAAATCAAGACAGCTGGCAATCTCATCTTCAATCTGCTCCGGAGTGCAGAAAATATGCGCGTCGTCTTGAGTAAAACCGCGCACCCGCAACAGCCCGTGCATCACTCCGGAACGCTCATAGCGATAGACCGTTCCCAGCTCGCCCAGCCGCACCGGCAGATCGCGATACGACTTAAGCGAATCCTTGTAAATAAGAATGTGCCCGGGACAATTCATCGGCTTCAGCCGGTATTCGGCGTCGTCGAGTTCCATGGCATCGAACATGTTCTGCGCGTAATACCCCTCGTGTCCCGAAGTAAAAAACAACTGCCGACGTGCCACATGCGGCGTGTAAACCAGCGAGTAGCCGCGCTTCAGGTACTCCTCGCGCATCCAGTCTTCCATCTGTTTGCGGATAATTCCGCCCTTCGGATGCCAAAAAATCAGCCCCGGCCCCGCCAGCTCCTGAATCGAAAACAGATCAAGCTGCTGCCCCAGCACGCGATGGTCGCGCTTCTTCGCCTCTTCCACCTGCTGCAGGTGGGCGTCGAGATCCTTCTTCGAGAAAAACGAAGTCCCGTAAATGCGCTGCAGTTGCGGATTCTTCTCATCCCCCAGCCAGTAAGCCCCTGCAATGTTCAGCAGCTTGAAAGCCTTGATTTTCCCAGTCGAAGGAATATGCGGCCCGCGGCAGAAATCAACAAACTTGCCAGTGCGGTAAATCGAAATCTTTTCATCGGGCTTGGTAAATTGCTCGATGAAATGGCACTTCATGAAGTCGCCTTCTTTCTTAAACTCCGCCAGACCCTGGTCGCGAGGCAGAAATTCGCGCGCATAAGGAATGTTTTGCTGCACCAGTTCCTGCATCTTCTTCTCGATTTTTTCCAGATCCTCCGGAGTGAAAGCGGTGGGCCGGTAAAAATCGTAAAAGAATCCACTCTCGGTCGCCGGACCATGCCCCAGCTTGGTCTCCGGGAAAAGTTCCAGCACCGCCGCCGCCAGCAAGTGAGCAGACGAATGCCGGTAAACTTCCAGCGACTCCGGATCTTTATCCTTCAAAAGACGAAGATCAGTATCCTTCTCGAGAGGACGGGTGAGATCAATCAGGTTGCCGTCAGCCTTCGCCACCAATGCTGCGTCCGCCAGCCCGGGACTAATGGACTTTGCAATATCAAGCGCAGTCGTGCCCTTGGGCACATCCTTAACGCTCCCGTCCGGAAGCTTCACATGAATGCTGTCTGCCATAAAGTTGAGACCTGCAGGAGGACTGAATCTTTCAGTTTATGGGAGGGATTCGGGAGGGTCAAACCG
>DATHMS010000138.1:0-26877 GCA_035486795.1 Candidatus Sulfotelmatobacter sp.
TTGTTGTTTCCCAACCAGGTCGTCCGCGCTGACGACTTGGCGTGGGTAATGGTCGATGTTGTGCTTCGAGAAACAGCGGAGCACCGAGGCTTGGTTTTCGAAAACCGGGATATCAGAGCCATGGTCAGGTTGCGAATGCCCACACGCGATCGCGCCGCCTGATTGATCACAAACAGGTCCCCGGTAAAACGGTCAGCAGATTAACTAAGCAACCGAAAAGAAATGGCTCCTCAGGTAGGATTCGAACCTACAACCCTTCGGTTAACAGCCGAATGCTCTGCCATTGAGCTACTGAGGAGTGTGTGAAGCGCGCGCGGAGCGCGCGCTTGTTTGATTATCATAGCATCCCGGCGCGGGTCTGAAAATAGTGGGGCGGCAGTGCCTCAGGTTGACTGAGGCACTGCCGGCTTGTTTGTGCGCATCAAACTGCGTTGGGAGCTGGCAGTGGTGTGTGCGGAAGCGTTTCGAGTTATGCGCGGGGGCTTCTGTTGGGTGGTTTTGGAATCGGCTGACGGGGTTTTTGGCAGGCTGGCGAGTTCGATTGACTGGCGGTAGCATGGGCTTCGGGATTTTTTCTGCGAGGTGGTTATGGGTGGAGGGGTTCGGTTGATTTGGATTGTTGGTTTTCTTTTGGTTGCGGCTGCTGTGGTTGGTGCGGGTGATCGCGGTCAGGGTTCTGCGGCGTCTGGTCCTCCTAAGGCTGAGGTGCGGGCGGTGGAAGAAAATCTGCATGGGACGAAGGTTGTCGATAATTACCGGTGGCTTGAGGACGGGACGAATTCGGAGACGCAGAAGTGGGTGGCGGAGGAAATGACTTACACGCGGTCTGTGCTTGATCCCCTGGCGGGGCGAGATGCGATTCACAAGCGGCTGACGGAGCTGCTGCACATCGGGGACATTGGTGTGCCGCGGATGGCGGGGAAGTATTACTTCTATACGCGACGGGACGGGATGCAGAACCAGCCAGTGCTTTATGTTCGGGAGGGTGTTGATGGAAAAGACCGAGGGTTGGTTGACGTCAACCAGCTGTCGGCGGATGGGACTACCGCTCTCGATTGGTTCTATCCCTCAGAGCATGGGAAATATGTGGCTTACGGGACTTCATCGAGCGGGTCGGAGATGAGCACGCTGCACATTATCGACACCAAGACGGGGAATGTTTTGCCCGACACGATCGAACGGACTCGCGCGGCCAGCATTGCGTGGTCGCTCGACAGCTCGGGGTTTTATTACACGCGTTATCCGAAGAAAGGGGATGTGCCTGAGGGGCAGGAGGTTTACAACCGGCATGTGTTCTACCACCTGCTGGGGACGGATCCGGCAACCGACGATCCGATCTTTGGCGAAGGGCGGGATCCGGAAGACTGGCCGGAGGTGAGTCTGGATAATGACGGCCGATTGCTGTTGATCACGGTGGCGGAGGGCTGGACCAAGACAGAGCTGTTTCTGAAGGATTTAAAGAGAAACAAAGCGCTCGAGCGCCTCACCACGGGCAAGAATTTTCTATATAGCGGGACGGCGTACAACGGACGGCTCTACATTGTGACTAATGAAGATGCCCCGCGCTTTCGCATGTTCATGGCGGAAGCGGGGAATTACGAGCGCGACGATTGGACGGAAATCATTCCACAGGCAGGCGGGGTTTTAAAGGATGCTGAATTGTGGGGCGGGAAGATTTTCGCGCAGTACGAACAGAATGCGACTTCGCAACTCAAGGTTTTCAATATTTCGGGCGCAATGCTGAGAGAGCTGCCGCTGCCGGCGATCGGGACGGTTTTTGAAGCGAGAGGAAAATGGGATCGCGACGAAGTCTTCTACGGATTTGAGTCGTTCACCACTCCGCGCTCGGTTTACCGGTACGACCTGGAGGGCCGGACTACAACGCTCTGGGCCAAGGTGGATGCGCCCGGGATTGATCCCGCGGCCTATGACGTGCAGCAGGAGTGGTACCACTCGAAAGATGGGACGCGGGTGCCTATGTTCGTCGTGGCTAAGAAAGGATTGAAGAAGGACGGACAGAACCCCACGCTGCTCACGGGTTATGGCGGGTTCAACATCAGTCTCACGCCGGAGTTCGACAGCGACATTTATCTGTGGCTGGAGCATGGCGGGATTTATGCCGTCGCCAATTTGCGGGGCGGGGCGGAGTTTGGGGAAGACTGGCACCGGGCCGGGATGCTGGACAAGAAGCAGAACGTGTTTGACGACATGATTGCGGCGGCGGGGTATCTGATTTCGGAGAAATACACGTCCCCCAATCAGCTTGCCATTCGGGGAGGGTCGAATGGCGGGCTGCTGATGGGGGCGATGATTACGCAGCGTCCTGATTTGTTTCGGGCTGTGGTTTGCGAGGTGCCTTTGCTGGACATGCTTCGCTACCAAGGCTTTCAGATTGCCAAGCTTTGGATTCCGGAGTACGGGAATGCCGAGAATGCGGAGCAGTTCAAGTGGATCTATGCTTATTCGCCTTATCAGCATGTGAAGGCGGGAATGGAATATCCTGCCGTGTTGTTTACGACCGCAGATTCGGATTCGCGGGTTGATCCGATGCATGCGAGGAAGATGACGGCTTTGATGCAGGCTTCGGCTGCGAATGGGGGGAGCCGAGCGCGGCCGATTTTGTTGCGGGTAGAGTCTCAGGCGGGGCATGGGGCGGGGACGCCGGTTTCGAAGCAGATTGAGGAAGGGACGGATGTGTGGTCGTTCTTGTTTTGGCAGTTAGGGGTGAAGTGATTGCCGTCCTTTCGCAAACGACGTGAAGCATGGACCCCCTAGATCACGACGTCTCGGTTTTGAGTGTAATCGCTGTTTACATCAGCCATCGCCGGGGTATAGATTCATCTGCACTTACAACTCGGAATATTTTAGGGAGGAGCCTATGATTCGACGCCAGCTTCTTACCAAAATCCCACAGTTGCTTGGCTTCGGTCTGCTCGGACTTGGGGCCGTGAATTCGCAAGAAACCACAGCGCGTAAACCACTGAAGATCATGATGAAGAGTGCGTGGGGATCGGATGACCCTACTCGGGCGTCTTTCGTTTTCGCGCATGGCCTTGCGTTGGCCGACGCAGGTCACGAGGTGCAGATTTTCCTCACCGGCGAAGCTACTTACCTCATGCGGAAAGCAACCGTTTTGCAGATCTTCCCGGTCGGCTGGCCGCCTCTGAGCGAAATGCAGGAGAAAGTTGTCGGGAAGCATATTCCGGTTTTTTCTTGAGGGGCCTGCTCCCGTGCCCGTGGGGTTACGGAAACAGACCTGAAGGATTGGGGAGCAAAGTTCGGCAGTCCCGCAGTTTTCGTATCGCTTGTCGAGTGGGCGGACCGCATCATCACCGAATAGCTCCACACAGAGACTGGCGTGATTGGCGAAAAATCCCCATTACACTCATTGACCGGGTCTTCAGCGCTATGGCGTAAGTCGTTGACTCGGACTGAGGTGGCCAGGCGGGATTCATTCATCTCCTCACCAGCAGTTCAGAGAATTGGAAAATGCGGTCTATCGTGACCACAGCAACTCCCGTCCCGATTACAGTAGCCATCTGGATTGTTAATCTCCTCACAACCGCTCTGTTCCTGGTGGTTCGCCACACAATTGGCAGGTTCACGGCGGCGCTGCTCAAAGATGTGAGCACGGTCGCACTTCCAGCGAGCGCGGCACTTATTTTTCCGTGCATGGCCATGGTCGCAGCCGCCGCCGTAGTGCTGGCGCTACTTACCAAGCCACCGAAAATGCCGGTGGCAAACATGCCGTAGCTGCCGAAATATTTCGTGAGCAGCGTTCCAACGATCTGTATGGAAACGAACACCAGCCCAAACCAGATAACTTTGGCGAGCGAGATCGGAGAGGTGAGGGTTAGTGTTCCGGGGATTGTTTCTTCAATTTTGCGGTCGCGCCAGATCCAGAAACCGGCGACGAGGGTCATGGCCAAGAGTGGCACCAAGGTAGCGCTCAGGGAACGGGGCGAGAAAATGGTAGCAAGGACCAGATTTCTGGCAAACATGGCGATAGTGGTCAGAAGGCACAGAGTTGTCGTTGTGGCGACCATCCCTGTCTCGCGCATGCGGGTGCCCAACTCGGCGACAGTGGCGCTGCTATTCACCAAACCCCCGAAGAGCGCGCCGAGATATAGGCCGCGTGTACTGTAGATGCGCAGGAGAACGTAATTCAGAAAGCCAATTCCGGCGATAGCGATCACACTGATCCAGGCGTCACTGGGGTTGAAGAGCTGCCAAGGATCAAGGTAGCGGTTGGGGAGAACCGGATAGATGACGAATCCGATTAATCCGAGCAAAACGGCGCTGCGAATCTCCGACGGCTGCAAACCACCAGCAAAGCGGGTCAGTTCCGTTTTCCAGGCGAGAAGCATGGTCATGACGATCGCTCCCGCGACAGGAGTGAAAATATGACCGAGGCCGACCAACAACCCCAGCAGATAGATCACCATCAAGGCCGCCGATGTTGTGATCTCCAAGGAGTGGTTGGTAAGAATACTGCGTGTATTCATGGCGGCAACCAGCAAGAACACACCGATCAATGCCGCGACGGCGACGTTTTGTCCGATGAGGGACGCGAGCATGCCGAGCAAGGCAACGATGGCGAAGGTTCTAATTCCTACGTCTTTGTTGGACCATTCTCGCTCCATGCCCGCCAGCATTCCGATGCCGATGGCAACGCCCATTTTCAAGGCGATGGGAGTGACCGGGAAATGTGCGTATTCCGTTTGCATCTTTTGGTATGCGCCGTTGCAACTCATTGAATGCTAATACAGAAGCGTCCTCTTTGCGTTAACAGCCCCATAGCTGTTGAAATATCGCCATTTCACTCATCTTCCTTTGAGGTGGGTGGGACCGTGGCTTGTGGCAAACTATGGCGTGCTCCTCTGCTCAAAGTGCGCCGGGTTTACCGAGCGACTCACCTTTGCTACTCCCGAGGAATATCGTGAATTTGTGCGTCAGCTGATTGCCTTGGTCAGTCAGAGTCGCTTTTCGTTATTACGAGGCGACTGCCGTTCAGAAGATTTGTTAACGCCGCCATGGCCGACCGGAGACACCATTACGCATGATTTCCAATGTGTGGGTTGCGGTCGCGGCTTTCAACTCTGTGCCAATGTTTGGAACGGAAGAAACTGGTGGAAGCCTGAGCCCTGGTCAGAGAGGCCCAACTGACAACTGTCAGTTGTCGTTATATCCCCATTACACTCATTGACCACAGGGCGGAGGTACCCAATTTTCCATGAGTGAAATCGTCTGGTTACAACAGCTACACTGTCATTCTGCTATATGATCTTGCTGTCGGGCGACTACAGTGAAAAAGCGATCAATCCTTTTTGGCCTCGTACTCGTTTCAGGCACAGCTTTAATTTCTGCTACCGCTGTTGCGCAGTCCCCGCACGCTGACAGTGCCGTGCAGTGGCCTACCATGAATGAACTGCTTCACAGCAAGAGTTCTCAAAGGGCTTTGCAAGAAGCTGGGCTGGTCTCAGAACAGGTTAAAGCATTACAGGCCGCTCTCAAAACCGCGGATCGCAAGACGCCTTGGCTAGATTCAGGCAATCTAGGCGTTACAAAGGTACAGTTAACTGCTGACGGACAGAGTGCACTGTTCGTAAGCGGGACGCGTACACCACCATGCGGAGCGCATGATTGTCCCATATGGATTGTGAGTCTTGTTGGAAACCATACAGACGTTCTGTTGAAAGATTGGGGTTGGGGACTGGTTTTAATGCGTTCGACGCATAATGGTTACTTTGATGTCGTCACAGCGTCCGGTAGCCGCGATCCTGAACTGCTTTATTGGGCGTTCGGCGCTAACGGATACCGCCTGCTTAAATGTGCGTCCGCAATTGAAGTGGGCACGGAAGGCGAACCACGATGGCAAGTTTCAGTGCATCCGTGTCCCTCGCCCTCCAGTTAAGCGACCTTAGCTTGCCCGGGTTCTCGTCAACTGGAGTAGTGTCCCCATTACACTCATTGACCCCGCCTGGACCAAGTTCTCAATGAGTGTAATCTCCTGAACAACCGACCTGTGGCGGTCGCTGGGTCGCTGCCCCAACCCGAGGCCATCGCAATGTGGAAGCGAACGTCGATGGCTGGTTGACCTTGGCGATGGCTCTGCTCTAACCTCCACTCATGAATCGGCGCAAATGGATGACAGTGTCTGCTGGGTGCCTTGCCGTGCTGGTACGCGATCGGGTTGCGGCATCTTCATTGAGTAGCCTGTTCGATCCGTTGGATGCCCCGTTGCGCGAGGCGAGGGATGCCTTCGATCACATTTTGCTGGGTGCGTCTGACCTGGACGCAGGCATCCGATGGGTTGAGGAACGCACGGGAGTGCGCGCGAAGTTCGGCGGCAATCATCCCGGAAGTGGTACGCGAAATGCGCTGCTTTCGCTCGGCACAGGCCACTACTTCGAGATCATCGCGCCCGACCCGGCACAGGCCAATGCGACCGACGAGCGCGGGTTGCGAGAGCTTTCGTCGCCTCGCATCATTCAATGGGCGATCCATACTGAGGACATCGCGGCCGCCAAGCGTGCCGCCGAGGCCGGCGGCGTCAAGACCACTGGGCCGCAACCCGGTTCGCGGCAGCGTCCGGACGGCAAGCTGCTGCGCTGGCAAGCGCTTCGCATCGAGCAGACCACGCCGCTGGTTCCATTTTTCATTCAGTGGGAACCGGGCTCGCCACATCCGTCGTCGGACTCGCCTCAGCTCGGCACGGTGAAGTCGCTGCACTTCGAGACTCCAGAACCCGACGAGCTGCGCCGGGTGCTGCATGGCGCCGCTATCGAAGCCGACATCGGCAAAGCCAACTTGCCGCGCATCGTGCTGGTCGTTCAGACGGCAAAAGGCGAGATCGAGATGAGCTAGCCATCATCCATCAGGAGGACGTGAGGAGGGATAGTCGAAGGTGACTGTAAAGCGGCGTAGCACTTCATTTCCAATGAGCCTGCGTGTATCGCTCGACCAAAAATCCAGCGCACGTCCGGGCCGCCAGGAATTGCCTAGACTGGCACACCTTTCGGCGCATTAATAATACGATTGGCAGCATTTCGCTTCCTGCCAATACAGAAAAATGGTTAACCTCCTGGCATGAAAGTATCCGTGCTCATGCTCGTGTCAGCGTTCCCGGTTTTGCTGCTTTGTGCGGGGACACATTCTTTCGGTCAGACTAAAGCTGCAGCGGGGGACGGGGTATCCCCTTATTTCACGGTGCAGCCGCATCCAGGAGACACGCTGTATTACATCGGGTTTCGGACGATGGCTCTCAGCGCTCCAGGTCTGGATCACTCGATCGTGGACCCATCAGGCAGCGATGCCAACTTCAAAATTTTGCCGGGAAGTACCCCTGACGACCTGAAGATGACGACCTCGGCCCGCATCGAAGGCAAGTTCCAGGTCGAGAACGCTCCCTATGAGCTACGTGATCATGGCGATACCGAATGCTTTCAGGGAAAGTGCTACCCTGAACATAGTGCCACCGCAATGGTTGCGAAGGCGTCTGTCTGGGGCCTGCCCGCGGGTCCGCTGCATCGTGGCATGTCATGGACAACGGACATCAGTTACGCGTGGGAGTTTGGTCCCCCCGGCAAACAAACGATACGCGTGATTTCAGTCGATGCGGAGGATGGCACTGTCATTCTGACGCGAGATGGCGAAGGCGACGGGCCGCGAGACCAAGCGGGCAGCACTTCAACAGTTATGAAGGGCGGAAAACCTTACACCGTATCCGTTAAGCGCGGGCACACTCACTGGTCTGGGAAAGCTATTATCGAGCACGGGCTGATTGTCTCGGATGAATGTCTTTCGGATGCTGAAGTTGAGCTGTCATCTCCTGAGTTCGGCACGGTGAGAGGACGGGAACGGATGTTCATGGCGATTATGCAGCATCCCGAAGCCTTCGAATATTAGAGGCGCAATGCTCACTCCGGGCGGGCGCTGCAGGTTTCTAGACTCTCACCTTCGCCGCCGCTAGAATGATGGGACCTTATCTTTAATCCTTGCGAGCACCGAGTGTTCGGGATGCGATCAGAAGCTTCAACCAGACGTGCTTACATTCCTTCTTTTTGGGCTCTTCAGCTAGGCGGTTGGTTCCTATATGCGCTAGCACAGTTAGGGAGTTCAGTACTGGAGTGGCACCAGCGTGGATATTTTGCGTATCGAGCCATGTCCATCCCGACAAGTTTCGTAGCCAGCTTTCTGGTTTATGGCGTTTGCAAGGCTCTGTGGCGTGCAGGTGCGGGCCTTCTGCTCTCCTTAGCAGCGTGCGCATCGGCGTGCGGTCTTCTTGGTTTTGCGATCTCTGCCGCATCTCTGTGGGCCGAAATCTATTTTGGTAAGGCGCCGATACCGTTTCGAATGAGTTCCGTTATGGCCGGCGCCAGCACGGGTGCAGCCTTCCTGGTCGCCTGGGGCGGCATGTTTTTCGGCATCAAGCACTATCAGGACCTGGAGCGAGAAAAGGACAGAGCCCGAGAGTCGGAATCGTTGGCTCGCGAAGCCCAATTAAGAGCTCTTCGGTATCAACTTCAGCCACATTTCCTTTTCAACACCCTGAATACGATAGGAACGCTGGTTCTTGAACGGAACTCAGACGGTGCATTGCAGATGATCAGCCGCTTAGGCAATCTGCTTCGCAGCACTCTCAACACACCTGAACTGCACCTAATTCCACTGGCAGACGAACTGGCGAGCGTGAAAGAGTATCTCGATATTGAACAGGTTCGTTTTGGGTCGCAACTCCGCATAGAGTTCATCATTGGCGATGGTACCCTTATCGCTGAAGTCCCCCGGCTTCTTCTCCAGCCTCTACTGGAAAATGCAGTGCGACACGGGATTGCTCAGTGCGAAAGCGGGGGCACGATTGTTGTGTCCGCAGAGCTGCGGAACGAACTCATCGAAATCGAGGTAGTGAACGACGTCCCACCAGGTTCCAGCGCCGTCTCACCCACAGATGGCATTGGCCTCACCAATACCCTGCAAAGGCTGAACGAGCTGTTTGGCAATGAAGGCAACTTGGAGGCGGCTTTCTGCGACGATCAGAAGTACCGCAGCAAAATCTCCTTTCCCTTCAGGCCTTCGGTTTTACATTCTGAGATTTTGGAGTGAGGAGGTGCCTGCAATGATGACGGTTTTGGTAGTGGATGACGAACCACATGCACGTCGCGGAATCGTCCTTCGCCTTCAGCGGCATCCGGATTTTCAGCTGATCGGTGAGCACGGAAATGGCAACGCCGCTTTACAAAGTATCGAGCGATTGAAACCAGCCCTCGTGTTTCTGGATATACATATGCCGGGAATCAACGGGCTGGAGGTTCTGAGGAGGCTGCCCAAAGAATGCACATCTTCGTTTATTTTCCTGACGGCTTTTGATGCATATGCGTTGGACGCTTTCGCGTTTCATGCTGTGGACTATCTACTTAAGCCGATAGACGATACCAGGTTTACAGAAGCTCTGGAGCGAGTGAGACGAACGAGCAGGCTGGCATCTCTTGAGGAGAAATATGCGCAGCTTCAGGAGTTGGTCAACTCAGAAAGAGCCCCGTTCCTTCGCAGATTCGCTGTTAAGACAGGAGATCGCGTGGCGTTTGTCAGGAACGAGGAGATTGACTGGATAGAAGCAACCGGAGATTATGCTGGGTTGCACGTTGGGAATAAAACCTATCTGATCCGAGCGTCGATCAATGAGCTCGCTCGCAGACTTGATCCGACTGCCTTTACTCGAGTGCATCGTTCTGCCATCGTTCAGCTTGACCGGATCGTCCGAATAGCGCCAGCTGTGAGTGGAGATGCAAAGCTTACTTTGTCGACTGGTGACGTAGTGAGAGTGAGTCGGAGCTTCAGTAAGCCCCTCAGGAAGATCCTTCGCAATGGGAACCAAATGGTCTGCACGGCTGATGGGAGTGAGGCTGGCATCTACAAGGAGTTTCAATGACCCGCCGAACCGATCGATTTTCCAAACTAAGGATGGTGTCACGCTATTACACTCGTTGACCCCGGCTGAGGGGGTGAGCTCCTTGCCGGCACAAGCGAGGTCAGAGTCAAAAGCACGGGTAACGTCAAAGACCGTTGCTGCGGGCGTCGGTGACTGGTTTCTGGGGTTACCTTTAGTATTGAGCCGTCGTTTTCTGCGGAGTCGTCAAGAATTCCTGAATCTGTTTGACCGCATATTCGACTTTCCTATCGAACACCATCTTACCGAGTTCCGCCGTTGATCGACGAGCGTCGCCCTTGATGCCGTTATTCCTATGCGGCAGCGCGTTCGCCGCGCTCTGACTGTCCAGTGCGTGCTGACCTGGATCGAGAACGGGATCGCCCACCGCCTCTCTTATCTGCTCTTTGCGAACCCAACCAGTGGCGCCGCCCAGGTAAAGCATTTCTGAGGTATCGGGTATGCCAGCGTGCAAACTTCGCGGATAACCATGCGCGACGAGCCAGTTCGAAAAGTCGTTGTTTGCTTTCTCGTACACTTCATCGCAGTAATAGACATGGATGCCGTTAGATGCGTACTTCTCGTCAAGTTTCCTGGCGACCGCAGAGTATACCTTCGGCTGACCGCCGCCGTGATCGCCCATCAGAATGATGTTCTTGAAACCGGTAACGATTGCCTGCTCTGAGATTCGTTCGAGGATTGCGCCCAGCAGATCGTCCGTCAGCCCAATCGTGCCGGGGAGTTCGGCACTCGCCTCGTTCGGGGTGTAAGGCAGCACCGGCATGGCGATGGCATTGCCAAGTTTCAGCGCGATCTGCTTAACTGTGGCCTTGGCCATCAAATTGTGGCCTCCGTTGACGTTCTGAGGGCCACGCTGTTCAGTCCCTCCGGTATAGAAAAGCGCGGTAGTCTTACCGGCCGCCAGCGCCGCCTTCACCTCCGGCCAGGTCATCATCTCGAATTCAACCAGTGAACTTTTCACCTTCGGCGCAGACGAGAGTTTGGCGCCAGGCGGCCCCTGCGCGAACACTGCCGAAGCCAGCAGTGCCAGTGCTGCGGTCGCGGACACGAACAATCGCATGACAATCCTCCTTTGGCAGGTGAAGACGCGCTGGCTAGTATATACAGCCCAGGGTCTCGGGACGACAAGCCCAGCATCATTCTGCTCTTTCCGGCTTAAGCGGCAGCCAAATCTCCACGAGTCCGCGCCCGGTCACTGAGTCGAAGTTCTCGCCGTAGAGCTCGAAATTCGGAGCATCCGCCACCTCTCTTCCCGACTCCGGGAGCCACTTATTCCAGATTGTTGCCCATGTGCTCCGAATCGTCGAGATGTGATCGCGGTGTGTAAACACCGCATACTCCTGCGCCGGAATCCTGGCACGACTCCATTCCGCCGGGACCCGCGAGAAGTCCGTCACTTCGACTCCGCAGATATAATCGAAATTGCCGTCGTCGTCGAAGTTGCACATCACGCCGTAAGCCTTCCGCCCCGCCTGTGCGGGAATGTTCCCCAAATGCGGAACGAACTTCTGCCACTGCGCCGGAATACCGACGCTGCTCTCGCAGCTATACCGCGAACTCATCCCCGCAATGAGCAAGAGTCTGCCTTTTTCAAACCGGGCTTCAACGGTTTTCAAAAGTGTTTCGTTCATTTTCATGGCCTCCACTAATCGAATATTGTTGAGATGTCCTTGCGCTCGTGCGGCCTCCGGTGTGATCCCAAACTGTTCGCGAAACGCCCGGGTGAACGCCTCGTGCGAGCTGTATCCCGCATCGAGCGCCACAGTCAGAATGTCCGGAGCGCCATTTACCAAAGCCCGCGCCGCTTCGGTGAGCCGCCGCCCACGCACATACCGCATAATCGGACATGCCATGGTGATCGCGAACACCCGCGACATGTGGAAACGTGACACGCAGATCGCGTCAGCAATCTGTTCGAGCGTCAACTCGCGGCCAAAGTGGCTCTCGATAAACCAAAGCGCCCGATCCACCGGAGTTGCATTCGGCATCTCCATCTGCTCGACCTCATCACTACGAAGTCAACTTACGCGAACTGCTCCTTCTCCCGCTTGATCGCCCTTGCTATTCTGCGCCGGCTTCAAAACAGATGGAAAAGGAGGGAAGCATCGGGCTTTATCAGGGATTAAGTTTACCCATTCAATACACCATTGGATTTCAACTTCGAGGGCTACCTTGACACGAAGAGTGCAGAGTGTCGGAGAGTCTCTGGAACTCTTGCTGAGGGGTTTTGGGTGTAATCGCCCGACATTTGGAAAGTTGACCCGACCTAGGACACTAACGGTCGGGTTGCGCGCTCCCGCGGACGCAGGAACGGCAATGCGCCCAATAGAAGGGCCGTGCCGGGAATAAAGACCCAGCTCCAGGCAAAGATTAGGAACGCGGACAAGGTCGCTGCGTGCCCCGTTCCGAACAGGCTGTCGAGCAAGATGAAGGCAAAACAGGCGAGCAATGTGGCGGCGGGAAACAGGCTTGCAGCCAGGCAGGTTAGGCGATTTCCGCCGGCGCGACGAGAGAGACAGGCTCCGGCGGCACCGCATAATGGTAGTGCGGCGAGCCATGGGAGATAAAGCATTGTAACCGCACGATGCGCGTAGAGAAGGCGGGGCTGGACGGCAAGCAAAGTCAAGAACATCAGCGACAGCATGGCGGTGGCGAGACTGACCAGACTGGGCAGCCACAGTTGTTTGGTGCGCGGGTTCATGATTCCCTCCTTGAGTTTGGCGCGCTGAATATTTCTTGCCAGCGGGCGCCATTGGACTACTTCGTTCGTGGCATTCTTACGGGCTTCGGATTCGCTCATTCCCTTCTCCAATTGTTGTTCGTAGATATCTTCGAGATGGGCTGCCAGTTCGGCGATGACTTCCTCCTGTTCGATCGCCGGGAGATTGAGCGGGCGCAAATGCTCGCGGACCAAGGCAGCCCAACTGCCGGGCGTATTGTCAGGCATTGTTTGGTCAGGCATTGGTCACCCCTGCCAGGCGATCGAGGGCCTGGAAAAAGAAATTCCATTCCCGGCGCAAGGGGGCTAGTTCTTTCTTGCCGCTTGGAGTGAGGCTATACACGCGGCGGTCGCGCCCGGCTTGATTTGCTTGCCAGCGACCTGCGATCCAACCTCGCTTTTCAAGGTCGTAGAGCATTGGGTACAGCGAGGCGAGGGTGAAGCACAGCATCCCATTCGTCTTCTCCTCGATTCGTTTGGAGATTTCAAAGCCGTAGAGGGGCTGCTCCGCCAGCAAGGCGAGGATGGCGACTTCAGCGCTGCCGCGGGCAATTTTGGAACGGATACGCTTGGTCATGATGAATATAGGAATCCTATATTCCGACGCTTTCGTCAACGTTACTTAAGTAGTGGCTCTGGCGGCGCCGCGGCAGGTACCAGATTGGATACCTGGCTGATCACTGTTGTTAAATCGCAATTACACTCATTGACCCGCGGCTGCCCAACCCTCGATGAGTGTGATCGCCTCAATCCAGGGCCGTGGTATGAGCCCTATCCCACGAGGCGGGGGAGGACGTTGGCAATGAAGTCCACGAGGAAGTGTCCGATCATGTTGGCTACGAGGTCTTTGCGCCAAAGGTAGAAGGCGGTCAGGAGGGCTCCTGTGACGAGTGCGATCAGGATGTTGGCCCAGCCTCCGGTCCGCTGCGAGCCTCAGGGACTAAAACCCCGATTCAAGTGCTGGGCTTTGACGCAGGCCTGAAGGCCTGCTCCACCCGCGCAGAGGCAACATCCACGTCAAAAGCCGTCGCTGCGGGGGTTTGTGGTTCCCACCTTTCGCAAAATCGGCGAAAGGTGGGGCACCCCGGTCGGGTGAGGGTGCGGTCTAAGTCAAAGGCTCCCGGCTTATCGCAGCGCTGAAGCGCTGCGGCATTCAATTCAATCTTCCCAGTCTCCGCTTGGCTTGTGATTTCCACAGGTTGGGGATGGTCATCGGTCACATTGTCCCGAAAGGGGAAACCCTTACTCTATAGATGACGGAACGAAACGTTGGAGTGGGGGAAACGAGCGATGTCAAATGGCGAGAAGTGGGGTGAGGCGAACGCGGCGGTGCCGGGATATGTTCCATGGATGTTCGCGGAGGCGGACGGTGATGCGGGGTGGTGGGAGCGGCGGAGGTCGAATCCTAAGCGGATGGGGGAGTTGTCGCAGGCGGCGTTTTTGGTGAAGGCGCAATCGCTGGGATTTGGGCTCGCTATGCCTTGGGGCGATAGCGAGAGGTATGACTTTATTGTCTGGGAGCGTCCGCAGGGGCGGCTGTTGCGGGTGCAGGTTAAGGCTACGGGGCGGTTGAACTGCGGAGGGTATGATGTGCAGCCGGTTTACTCCACGCGCGGGGAGGGTAAGAAAACTTATACGGCTGCCGACATTGATGTGCTGGCGGCGCACGTTGTGTTGGAGAAAATACCGGGGAAAGAAGTCTGGTACTTGCTGCCGATCGGGGCGTTTGCCGGGGTGAAGAGTTTGAGATTTTATCCGGAGCTGGATAATGCGCAGTTGGAGAACCGGCGGGCGCGATGGGAGGGGTATCGAGAACAGTGGTCGGTGATCAGCGGTTGGTGATCAGTAAGATCCGGATTGCGCTGGAGTTGGTTTTACTGGGCACTGAACACTGGGCACTGAACACTGGGCACTGAACACTGAACCCTGATCACTTTCTCTAGGGGTTAACGGTAAAGATACGTAAAGGTGATAGAAATGTGTTGACCTCTTTTTGGTTTGCGGATACATTATCAAGTTCAACGGACATTCGGAGTCTTGGTCTGTTCTGAGAGATACCTCGGCCTTTGTTCCCAAACTAGGAAAAACGAGCATCTTCGGACTCCGGTGGCGCATCTATTCTTGTAGGAATTGCGCTAACTCCTTTACAACCTCAGTAGAATCAGTTGGTTAGGACGGCTTCTGCGGTTCTGGCCGCTTTCCTGGGAACAAGGGCGAAGGCGAAATGCCCATACTTATAAGGAAGGAGTGAGACAGACATGCGCTCTGATCGGGTGTTTGACGCTTTACAAACCTTGCGGAATCGTTATATGTTATGCCAGCTCGCCTCCAAGGCCACGCGGAAGTTCCATCGGCCCAGCACCAGAATCCAGGAAACAATGAATGGTGTGTTGGACCGGATCGCGGGCGCGGAGCGGCAGGATGTACTGTCGGAGCCGGAGAATTTTGCTGAGGCACAACGGCGGGCTGCTTAAGACAGTCCCGCCTTCCTGCCTGGTGTTGTTTTGTTTTTGTCTTCCCTGAATACCCTCCTTTGAAAATCTCCCGAAGCCACTAACGAATAGGTTTTAGTGCACGGGTTTAGGTGAATCGTTTCTAGGACAAATCATGACCATTGCTGAATTAAAAGAAAAGAACATTACCGAGCTGACCAAGATCGCAAGGACCTTGGAGCTGCCCGGGGCCAGCGGGCTGCGGAAACAGGATCTGATCTTTAAGATCCTGCAGGCGCAGAGCGAAAAAGAAGGACACATCTTCGCCGAGGGTGTGCTGGAAATATTGCCGGACGGCTATGGATTTCTGCGGTCGCCGGATTACAACTACCTGCCGGGTCCGGATGACATTTATGTATCGCCGTCGCAGATTCGCAAGTTTGATTTGAAAACTGGCGACACGATTAGTGGGCAGGTGCGGCCTCCGCATGAGGGCGAGAAATATTTCGCCCTGGTGAAGATTGAGGCGGTGAACTTTGAATCGCCGGATGAGGCGCGCAACAAGATTCTGTTTGACAATTTGACGCCGCTTTATCCGCAGGAGCGATTGAAGCTGGAAACTACTCGCGAAAACGCTAGTGCGCGGGTGATGGATTTGCTTACGCCGCTTGGTAAGGGACAGCGCGGGTTGATTGTTTCTCCACCGCGGGCCGGCAAGACGATGCTGCTGCAGAATGTCGCGAACTCGATTACTACGAACCATCCGGAAGTGGTGTTGATGGTGCTGCTGATTGATGAGCGGCCGGAAGAAGTTACGGATATGCAGCGGTCGGTGAAAGGCGAAGTGATTTCTTCGACCTTTGACGAGCCTGCGGCGCGGCACGTGCAAGTCGCCGAGATGGTGATTGAGAAGGCTAAGCGACTGGTGGAGCACAAGCGCGATGTGGTGATTCTTCTCGACTCGATTACGCGGCTGGCGCGGGCTTACAACACGATTGTCCCGCCTTCGGGAAAGGTGCTTTCGGGCGGCGTGGATTCGAATGCGTTGCAGCGACCGAAGCGGTTCTTTGGGTCGGCGCGGAACATTGAAGAAGGCGGCTCGCTGACGATTATCGCTACGGCGCTGATTGATACCGGATCGCGCATGGATGATGTGATCTTTGAAGAGTTCAAGGGCACGGGCAACTCGGAAATTATCCTGGAGCGCAAGCTGGTGGATAAGCGCGTGTTTCCGGCGATCGACATTCAACGGTCGGGGACGCGTAAGGAAGAGTTGCTGATTCCGCGGGAAGATTTGTCGCGGATCTGGGTGCTGCGCAAGGTGCTGAATCCGCTGTCTCCGGTGGAAGCCATGGAGTTGCTGATCGACAAGTTGGGCAAGGCGAAGTCGAATGGCGAGTTTTTGGCGAATATGAGCGCGCTGTAGGGATCCGAGCTGCCTGGCATTGTAGGATCTCTGCATTTGGGCCCGGGTGCCGTCCCTGCAGGGACTTAGTTCTCCTTTCGATATCTACCCCGCACTTACGTGCGGGACTGATGAATTTTGTCACTGGCGCGACTAGCCCCCCTTCCCGCATTTGTCCGGGCACGTAACCTCACTTCCCGTAATTTTTAACGCTATCCTGTTCCGAACATTTTGCGTTGCCGTCCGCGCCGGAAGTGTCATACTTTGGGAACGGGTGGAAAGTTCACGCCCGTTTTCGAGGACACCGTGCGACCCCAATCAATCGTCTGGATAATTTCTATCTTCTTGCTGTTCGCAATTCCCGGTAGGGCGCAAACCCAATCGCCAAGCCCCACGCCACCGGGGAAAATCGACGCTG
This sequence comes from Candidatus Sulfotelmatobacter sp., assembly GCA_035486795.1. Lineage (GTDB taxonomy): Bacteria > Acidobacteriota > Terriglobia > Terriglobales > Acidobacteriaceae > Sulfotelmatobacter. Next base: position 16,924 of record DATHMS010000138.1, read on the forward strand.
GCCCAGCAAGCGCTGACGCGGACGAAAGCCGGGAACGTCTGGCCCGTGAGCTGGCGAAGAAAGCCAACCAGTCGCGGCAGGCCGTGCTGAAGGCCGATACCGACAAACTACTCAAACTGGCGGTGGAGCTGAAGGACTATGTGGACAAGTCGAATGAGAACGTTTTATCGCTCGAAGTGGTTAAGAAAGCGGACGAGATCGAAAAGCTGGCGCACAGCGTGAAGGACAAGATGAAGGGACCGAACTAGGGAAATTGGGTACTTTGGCGATTGAGTGATTTGGCGATTTGAAAATCTTTTCACGCTCTCATGAGACAAAATTTTCTGTTGCTGGTGGGATTCGCCGTCCTTGGTCTTTTGGCTGCCAAGACTTCTCCTGGCTTCGATGCCAAACCTTTCGATGCTAAGCCCTGGATCGCAGACCTTGATCAGGTCCGCGAAACGTTTTTGACGAAGTACGCGAATCTTGAATGGGCGGTCTTTCAGCGGGAAGCCGATCTGCCGCAGCTTTTTGCTGATACCGAGGCGCGGATTAGAAGGGCGACCAACGACTGGGAGGCTCGATCGGCGTTTGAAAGGTTAGCGCGCAAGTTGGGGGACGGGCATGTTGTGTTCGACTGGCCCAGGAGCGGCGGCCACGGCATGCCAGCGGCCAGCGCGCCGCAGGAACAGTGCACAGCTCTGGGATACGACCCGAGAATGCGCGCCGTGCCGCTCGCCGCGAATTCGGTTGGCTATCAAGCGCTTTCGACACCGCAATCGGGCGAGTTCCCGGCTGGGGTGATCTCTTTAGGCTCGCGGCGGATTGGTGTTCTCCAGATTGGCGTGTTCACGCCGCAGGGCTTTCCGGCGCTGTGCCAGTCGGCGTTGAGAGAACTCGCGATCACCGCAGACAAACCTTGCGACGATGCATGCAGTGACCGGATTGAGGCCTGGGCATCGGATCAGCTCACTCGCGATCTCGCGGCACAGCTACGCGCGCTCAAAGACGCTGGCGCGGAGGTGTTGGTGGTCGATGTTGCCGGCAACGGCGGAGGGTCGGAGTGGGCGGAGGCCGTGGCACGAATGGTTACGCCCATCCGCCTGCGATCGGAGGAAATGGAATTTGTGCGCGGCGAACATTGGGCCAAATCTTTTGCGGACGATGAAGCTTCGCTGCGGCGTTTTGCGGATCAGGCGAACGGGCCGGACCGGGCACTGCTGCTGAAGCTGGCCGACGAGGTGGAAGCCAGACGCAAGGTGGCGCTGACTCCGTGCGATTCCGCGCCAATGTGGCAGGGTGCCCATCCCGCGTGCAGTTGGCTGGGGCGCGGATTCTACGGGTCGGGACTTCTGGCGTGGGCCGATCCATCGCAGTTAAAGGGAAAGCCGTGGGCCACGCTGTTGTTCACGCCGATGGAATTTCCTTACGAAGAAGGAGTGTGGACCGGGCCGGTGATCGTGCTGGTTGATCGCAACACGGGGTCTGCGGCTTCGGAATTCGCGGCTCTGCTGCAAGACAACCATGCGGCGATCATCATGGGAGAACCGGCGGGCGCGGGTTGCGGGCACACCAACGGGGGCACGCCAACTACGCTGGCGAATAGCAAGGCTACGCTGGAGGTGCCCGATTGCGCGCGAGTGCGGGCCGACGGTTCGAACGAAGTGATGGGGATACAGCCGGACGTGGCCGTGGCGTTCAGCGGAGTTGACGGGGCGCATCTGCGCGGGGCACGGTTTATGGCGCAGCTTCCGGAGGCGGTGGAACGGGCCGCCGGGCTGCGAAAATAGACTTGGTGAACAAATCGAGGCGCTCCCGGCTAAAGCCCACATCATTGTGGAGGCCTTACGCGGCGCTGAAGCGCCGCTCTTCCACGTTGCTGCACGCCGTCCAGGAACATTCTGTCCAGCGCTGACGCGCCGCCCAAAGGCACGCGGGCGACGGTGCCCCGCCACGCAGCCGGCGGGACGCCGGCGCTAGTTACTCCGCGTGGCCGCTTCTTATCCGCATGCCGTAGAAGGAGCGGTAGATGAAGAAGAAGGAGACGAGGAAGAACACCAACGCCAGCACGTTCGTGATGGTTGATCCCTGGTCTCGCGTGAGTGTTACCGCCAACTCCACAGCTAGCAGTCCGAATAGCGTGGTGAATTTGATAACCGGGTTCAGCGCCACCGACGAGGTGTCTTTGAAGGGGTCGCCCACGGTGTCGCCGATTACCGTGGCGTCGTGGAGGGGAGTTCCCTTCTGCTTCATTTCTACTTCCACGATCTTTTTCGCGTTGTCCCAGGCGGCGCCGGCGTTGGCCATGAAGATGGCCTGGTAGAGGCCGAAGATGGCGATCGAGATCAGGTAGCCTACGAAGAAGAAGGGCTCGACGAAGGCGAAGGCTAGCGTGCCGAAGAAGACCGCGATGAAGATGTTCAGCATGCCCTTCTGCGCATATTTCGTGCAGATCTCGACTACCTTTTTGCTGTCCTCGACGGAGGCCTTGGCTACGCCATCGAGCTTGATGTTGGCTTTGATGAACTCGACGGCGCGGTAGGCGCCGGTGGTTACGGCCTGCGTGGATGCTCCAGTGAACCAGTAAATCATGGCTCCGCCGGTGATCAAGCCGAGGAAGAACGGGGCGTGAAGGAGCGAGAGCTTGTCTACATCGGCGGTGAGGCCGGCGGTGAGTGCCATGATGATGGAGAAGATCATGGTGGTGGCGCCTACTACGGCGGTGCCGATCAGCACTGGTTTGGCGGTGGCTTTGAAGGTGTTGCCTGCACCGTCGTTGGCTTCGAGCAGGTGCTTGGCGCGCTCGAAGTGGACTGGCATGTTGAAGTCTTTCTTGATTTCGGCTTCGACGTTGGGGATCTGCTCGATCAGCGAAAGTTCGTAGACGGATTGAGCATTGTCGGTAACCGGGCCGTAGGAATCGACGGCGATGGTGACTGGGCCCATCCCGAGGAATCCGAAGGCTACCAGGCCGAAGGCGAATACGGCTGGAGCGAGCATAGTGGCGGCTGCGGCGAGGCCCAGGGTGCTCATGGAATAGGCAATCGCCATCAGAAACATCATGGAGAGGCCGAGGTAGTAGCCGGAGAAATTGCCGGCTACGAAGCCGGAGAGAATTCCGAGGGATGCTCCACCTTCTTCGGCGGAGATGACTACTTCTTTTACGTGGCGGGAGTGAACTGAGGTGAAGACCTTGACCAGTTCGGGGATGACTGCGCCTGCCAAAGTGCCGCAGGAGATAATGGTTGCGAGCTTCCACCACTGGGTGGCATCGCCGCCGAGAGCGGGGATTATGTAATAGGAGACCAGGTAGGTCAGGCCGATCGAGACGATCGAGGTGATCCAGACCAGCGAGGTTAGCGGGTGCTCGAAGTTCATCTCGTCGGCGTTGCCGAATTTGGCTTTGGCAATGGCGCCGTTGAGGAAGTAGGAGATCGAGCTGGCTATGAGCATCATGACGCGCATGACGAAGATCCAGACCAGAAGCTGGACTTGCACGGCGGGATCTTTGACGCCGAGGAGGATGAAGGTGATGAGAGCCACGCCGGTGACGCCGTAGGTTTCGAAGCCATCGGCGGAGGGTCCGACGGAATCGCCAGCGTTGTCGCCGGTGCAATCGGCGATTACGCCGGGGTTGCGGGCGTCGTCTTCTTTAATTTTGAAGACGATCTTCATGAGGTCGGAGCCGATGTCGGCAATTTTGGTGAAGATGCCGCCAGCGATGCGCAGGGCGGCTGCGCCGAGGGATTCGCCGATGGCGAATCCGATGAAGCAGGGGCCGGCGTAATCGCCGGGGACGAAGAGCAGGATGATCAGCATTATCAGGAGCTCGACGCTGATCAGCATCATGCCGATGCTCATGCCGGCTTCGAGCGGAATCTGGTAGACCGGGAAAGGCTTGCCGGGCAGCGACGCGAACGCGGTGCGGGAGTTCGCGAAAGTGTTGACGCGAATGCCGAACCAGGCTACTCCGTAGCTGCCGGCAATGCCGACCAGGCTGAATAAGAGGATGATCGGGAGCGTAAGTGCGACCGATTTGCCGGGTACGGGCTTTAGCCAGCCGAAATATAAGGTGATGATTACGGCGATGAACACCCACAGCAGGAGGATGAAGCGGCCTTGGGTGATCAGGTAGGTCTTGCAGGTTTCGTAGATCAGTTCCGAGATCTCGCGCATGGAGCGATGCACGGGCAAGTTCTTGAGGCGCAGGTAGATGACCATGCCGAAGCCGAGTCCGAAGAAGCAGAAGAGAATGCCGATCAGGAGCAGGTTGTGGCCATCGATGGCGCCGTTGAGGAAGCTGACCGAGGAAAGGTCGGGCAGTTTGAGTGAGGCTTCGCCGCCGGCTTCTCCGGAAGATTGAGCGAGGGCGGTGGCGCCGCCAAGGGTGAGCAGCGTGGCCAGAGACAAAGTCTTTTTCACGAAAGCGTTCAGGAAAGCGCTTCTTAGGAAACCGGATACCACACGGCGTCCCGCAAACGCAGCGGTGGCGAGCCAGGTGCGCATAATGAGTCCCTCCAAATTAGTAGCGTTTCAGGAATATATAAACGTGCTTAGGCACTGTTTTCCGGCGTAGCATCCCAGGTCCGAGCACGCCCAGTGCAGCATACGAGGGATCCAGTTGCCGGAATTCCGAACACGCTTCCACCGCAAACCTTCAACGGAGAGTTGGAGTTTGGCCGCGTCGGATTTTGCGCTTGGGGCGGCTGGAGAATTAAAACTCTACTCCGGCACCCAGTGCAAAACGTGCATTTATAACATTTTACAGGGAAAGGGTCAATCACGACCCCGTGGAGTGTAGATCGGCTGGAACAAAAGCCCGTAGATGTCAATAGGTTGCCGCTGAAGGCGGCGCGACCGAGGATTCCACAGGGGGCGCAGCGGTTCTTTCTTGACACAATAGTACGTCGCACGTACTATATCACTGCGCGTAGTACTCGTCACGTATTACGCGGGACGATACTCATGATACGAAAAACCAAAGAAGATGCGGAGTTGGCCGATTTTGGCCGGTTTTCGGAGCCGGCCTTGCTGATCCTGGTGAGCCTGGCAGAGGGGTCAAGGCACGGTTATTCCATGACGGAAGACATAGAAGCGATTGCCGGTGTGCGTCTGGGGCCGGGAACTCTGTATGGGGCCCTAGCCCGGCTGGAGGCGCGCGGGCTGATTGAGCCATTGAAAAGCGAAGACCGGCGCAATCCCTACCGGCTCACTGCATTGGGCGAGAGCGCTTTGCGGGCGCGCCTGGATTCCATGATGGCGGTGGCGCGGACCGGGCAGCGGAGACTGGCTCACGCATGAACTGGATGCTGCAGCTTTATCCCGCGCGATGGCGGGCGCGATACGGCGAGGAGTTTGGCGCCGTGCTGGCGAGCCAGCGGGCCTCCGTGGGACTGATTGTTGACGTCGTAGGCGGGGCGATCGACGCGCACCTGCACCCACAATTTTATGGTTCTGCTTCCAAGCAGATCAAAGGAGACGACACGATGACACTCGAAATGTTGCAGCGATGCGCCCTCGGGGGACCAAAACTTTCGCCGGGCGAACGGCGGATCGCCTTTTGGCTGTCGATATCAAGCGCTCTGGTGATATCCACTCTCTATCTGGTGCTTACGAAGATGTATCGCGGGGAGCCAATGGTACAGGCCGTGTACTGGACGGCTGTCCTCTTTCCGAACTTCATCCACCGGCAGACGGTATATCTAAGGAAGCGGTTCTGGCTAACGCAAGCATTCGTCCTGAGTGCGGGACTTTCAGCAATTTACGTGTTTATGTTGGCTGTATGCCTGCTTGCCAACAAGTTGTGATCGGTCCAGGGTGGAGGTTGGCCCCGGTCCTGAAGCTAAGTCCAATAGGTGCGGTCGAGAGAGCGGTATTGGATGGCTTCGGCGATGTGTTTGGGTTCGATGGATGGCGTGTCTTCGATGTCCGCGATGGTGCGGGCTACTTTCAGGATGCGGTCGTGGGCGCGGGCGCTTAGTCCTTGCTGGGTCATGGCGCGCTCGAGGAGGCGCTCGCAGTCGGGGGAAAGATCGCAGAAGAGGCGGATGTGGCGGGAGGACATTTGGGCGTTGCAATAGATCTTCTCGCGGGATGAGGCGAAGCGCTCGAGCTGCTTTTGGCGGGTGCGCATGACGCGCTCGCGAATCTTGGCTGAGCTTTCGGGTTCGTTGGTGGAGCGCATTTCTTTGTAGTTCACGGCGGGGACGTCGATGTGGATGTCGATGCGGTCCATGAGCGGGCCGGAGATTTTCGAGATGTAGCGCTGGATCATTGGCGTGGTGCACTGGCATTCGCGGGTGCGGTCGTTGCGGAAACCGCAGGGGCAGGGATTCATAGCGGCGGCGAGCATGAAGCGCGCTGGGAAGGTTAGCGCCATGGCGGCGCGGGCTATGGTTACCGAGCCATCTTCCAGCGGCTGGCGGAGGACTTCGAGGACGTTGCGGGGGAATTCGGGGAGTTCGTCTAAAAACAGCAGACCGTTGTGGGAGAGCGAGACTTCGCCGGGGCGCGGGATTACGCCTCCGCCGATGAGGCCGGCGTCAGAGATAGTGTGGTGGGGCGAACGATACGGGCGCTTACCTACAAGGCCGCTGCCGGGATCGAGGACTCCGGCTACGCTGTGAATCTTGGTGGTTTCCAGCGCTTCTTCGAAAGTAAGGGGCGGAAGGATCGTGGGCATGCGCTTGGCCAGCATGGTTTTGCCGGAACCGGGCGGACCGATCATAAGGATGTTGTGGCCTCCGGCACAGGAGATTTCGATGGCGCGTTTGGCGGTTTGCTGGCCGCGGACGTCTTTGAAGTCGACGAGGAATTCCTGGGATTCCCTCAGGAGGGCGTCGCCGTCGGCCTTCAGCGGGACGATGCCGTTGCCGGAGTTCACGAAGTGGATTACATCGAGTAGTGAGCGGACGGGGTAGACGTCGACTCCGCCGACCATGGCGGCTTCGCGGGCGTTGGCTTCGGGAACGACCAGTTTTGAAATCTTACGGGTGCGGGCTTCGAGGGCGATGGGGAGGGTGCCGCGAATGCCGCGGACTCCGCCATCGAGACCCAACTCACCGATAAACAGGCAGTCTTCGATTGTCTTCTGCGTCAGGCCGCCGTAGGCGCCTACTATGCCTAGCGCCATGGGCAGGTCGAATCCGGAACCTTCTTTCTTTATGTCGGCGGGGGCGAGGTTGATGGTGATGTGCGTGGGAGGGATGTCGTAGCCACAGTTTTTCAGGGCGGCGCGGACGCGGTCGCGGCTTTCGCGGACGGCGGCGTCGGGCAGGCCGACGGTGTGAAAGTGGTCCTGGTCGGTCTTGATGCCGGAGCAATCGACTTCGACCTGAATAATGTTCGCATCGATGCCGTAGACGGCGGCGCTTAGGGTCTTGTAGAGCATGAGTGCTCCGGGCGAGACATTTTTCGTGCCGCCGTCGGCACACCAAGGCCTGATTCCGGAATGTAGCTAGAGTACGCGGGCGGGCTTGGCTTGCGCAGTGACGGATGTCACAGGGTGGGGCTGTGGATATAAGGGAGGACAAAATCACGCCGCGGGTGAAAGCTGGCCTCAGGCGCTGAAGCACGGATAGATTGTAGACGGCTTAACGGCACGACTGACCCTCGTGGCCTTCCCGAACCCACCCGAATCAGAGTCTTACCGCGCACCGCTAGCACCAATGAGCGTTAGAGGGATTTCGGGGGGCCGATCCGCACCGCGGCTGACAGCTAGGAAGGTTGGGGAGACTACAGCAAGTTAACGGGTTGCAGGCATCGGTGTGGCAAAATCGACACCGAAGTAACTGGATTCTCCAACCGCAACCATGAATGTTTCGCGCTCGCCAGTATAATTGCGGGTGGTTTGAATGATTGACGGCTTTGCCGATCCCTGAACGCGAAGCCGGATGGCTCCCTCATGACCCAGGGCTCTTTCGATACACGACCTCCTCGCGGTGTGCAGAACCGTCCTTCGAAGAATCTGGAGCGGGAAGAATCCCAGCTTTGGCGATGGATTCTTCTGTTTATGGTGCTGCTGGCGGCGGGTTTTGCCTACCTCGCCTGGGACCGACTGGAAACCCTGCCTTATCATTTAGGTCCGGTGGCGCTAGGCGTACTGCTTCTGTCTGTGCTGCTTGCTGTCTATGCCTATGGCCGGCGGAAGGAAGTTGTCGAGCTGAAGATGTTGCTGCAGGATTTGCAGGAACATGTGGGCGCGGCTCCTTCAGAGCAGCAACTTGACCAGCTCAACGAAATGATTGCGCGATCGCAGCGCAGCTTCAAGGAGCTGATTGATTCCTTCGAAGATGCCGCTTGCGCCGTTTCTCTGGACGGAACCCTGCGCACGGTTAACAAGAGCGTCAGCGAACTGGTTGGGCTTCCCTTCACCGAAATTGTGGGGAAGAAGTTTTTCGATTTCCTCGAAGAGCCGAGCCGGAGCAGCCTGGAAGCTGGAATCGGCCGGTTTTTGGAGAAGAGACACTGGACGGGCACAGTTCGCGTGCGCTTGAAAAACAACTCCCGGCCGCTCTACTTCGATTGTGTGCTGAATGCGATCGTCAAGAGCGGCGAAGTGGTTGGGGTTAGTGTGCTGGGGCGGGACGTGACCGGGCAGCACGAAAAAGAACTTCGTTTCACCGAACTTTTCGAGACTCTGCAAGAAGGCGCTTATTTCAGCACGCCGGAGGGCAGACTGCTGGACGCGAATCCGGCGCTGGTGAGCATTCTGGGCTATGCGACAAAGGATGAACTGCTGGCGCTTGATCCCAGCAAGCTGAACGTTGATCCAGCAGAAGAGCCGGTGCTGGGCCGGGCTCCCGACGATCGCGGCGCGGTGCGGGCGCGCGAGATCACACTGCGCAAGAAGGATGGAACAGCCGCGGTTTTCCTCGAGTCTTCGAGGGCCGTGTGGGATGCGGCGGGCAAGTTGATCCGTTACCAGGGCACGCTGGTCGACGTGACGGAAAGGCGCAAGCTGGAGCGGCAACTGCTGCAGCAGGAAGAATTCCGGCGGCACTTGCTGGAGAGCTTCCCTGACCTGATTCTGGTGGTCGATCTGCAGCAGCGCTACACGTTTGTGAGCTCGCGCGTGCGGGACCTGCTGGGGTATCAACCCGAGGATCTGGTGGGCAAGAAAATCTCCGAGACCACAGACCACTCGCCGGAACTGGCGGCGCTGCACCATGACGTGGCTTCGGGCATCCGTATTTTTGGCGCGGCGGAATACAGCGCTCGCCACCGCGACGGAAGCTGGCGTACCATGCGGGCTTCCGCCAGTCAGCTCTTTGACGCCGATTCCAAGCCGGGTGGCGTCATCGTGTCCGTGCGCGACATCACCACGGAAAAGAAGCTGGAGCACCAGATCGTGCAGAGCGAACGTCTGGCTGCGATGGGCGCAATGATCGGCGGCGTGGCCCACGAACTGAATAATCCCCTGACCAGCATCCTGGGGGTCAGCGAGCTTCTGCAAGACAGCCAGACTACTGACTCCGCACGCAAGCAGATTGCCATATTGCAGCAGCAGGCGCGCCGCGCCGCCGAGATCGTTCACAACCTGACTTATTTCTCGAGACCGCCAGCGCCGGGGAAAACTCCTGTCAATCTCGGGGAGGTCGTGGAACGCACGCTCAATCTGCACGCCTACTCGCTGCGCAAGAACAACATCACGGTGGACTTTCTCCGTGAGCAGGGGCTGCCTTCAGTGCAAGGCGACCCCCACCAGCTGATGCAAGTGTTCCTGAACCTGATTCTGAATGCCGAACAGGCTATTCGCGAAGCTCGCGACCGCGGCACGTTACGCATCCGCCTGGGAAATAACGGAGAATCGGTCTGGGCCAGCTTTCACGATGACGGTCCGGGGATCCCGGGCGACGTTCTGGGCAGCATCTTTGACCCCTTCTACACTACGAAGCGGCCCGGGCGGGGAACCGGCCTTGGCTTGAGCATCTGCAAGGCGGTGATGAAGGAGCACAACGGCACCATCGAAGCCGC
>DATHMS010000139.1:0-3463 GCA_035486795.1 Candidatus Sulfotelmatobacter sp.
GGGAGAATTGGGATACGTCATCTCCATCTTTCTAGGGTTGGCACGATTGCGTAGGCGGCCGTTTCCGGTGCGTGCGGACGGGGAAAAAGAGTTTGACCGGCGACGCTGTTTGTTTCTCACTTTCAACAACAGCAAGTTTACCGGCGGCACGATGATGATCGCGCCGAAGGCTGAAGTGAATAGCGGGCTGATTGAGTACGTGCGATGGGGAGCGATTGGGAGGTTGGGGCTGATCGGGAATTTGCCTGGGCTTTATGATGGTACGCACATTGAGCATCCTCGCGCGGAGAGAAAAGCGGTGAGGCGGGTAGAATTCGATTTAAAAGAGCCGATCGATGTGATGGTCGATGGGGAAGTACTGACCCTGCACTGCGAGGAGTTGGATGTGCTGCCCGGGGTGTTGAATGTCGCAGCGTAAGCGCGTGATATAAGAATTGAAATCTTACCGGGACGGGAATCATGTCGGAAGAGCGGCGAAAGCGGCACCAGGAGCGGGCAGGCGCGCCGGAAGCGAATCCGCAATCGCGGAACAAGCTGATCCTAGGTGGGGTTGTGGTGTTGTTTGTCCTGGCTTACGCCGCGGGCTGGTACCACACCAATCACCGCTACGATGGGTTCGCGAAGTGCCTGGCTTCGAAGCAGGCGAAAATGTACGGGCTGTACTGGTGTCCGCACTGCATCGAGCAGAAGGAAATGTTCGGGAAAGCGTTTCAGTATGTGCCCTACGTGGAATGTGCGATCAAGGGTTCGCGTGAGCTCGCTCCGGCATGCGCGGCGGCTGGAGTAAAGCTGTTTCCTAGTTGGCAGTTTGGCGGGAATACGCCGAAGGAGGGAGTCTTCCCTTTGCAGGAGTTGAGCGATAAGACTGGGTGCAGTTTGCCGTGAGTGTTACGGGAGATCAGCACGACCCGAACGCAACCTCCGCAGTGCGCAACCGTGGCGTGTTCGTGGCGATCGCAGTTCTTGCTGTGGCGGGAATCCTGGTGTCGGCGGTCTCGCTGCAGCGGCATTATGCTAAGTCGGCGACGGCGTTCTGCGACGTCGGCGAGAGATTCAATTGCGACATCGTCAACCGGAGTGAGTATTCGACGGTGATGGGAATTCCAGTGGCCGGAATCGGAATCGCAGGGTACGCAGTGTTGCTGGCGCTGGCGACGATTTACCGATCGCGATCAGAGACGCCGACGCGGTTATTGGCTGCGGCACTCGCGGGATTGGCATTCGCGCTGTATCTCACCTACGTTGAGGGCTATGTGCTCGAGACGTGGTGCATTCTGTGCTTAAGTTCGCTGGGGTTGATTACGGCGATCGTGGTGCTGGCGGGAGTGGTGAAGGCTCGGGCTTCCTCTGACTCGAGACTCGGGTGATGGTCCAGGCGAATATTCCTCCGATGGGAAGAATCCAGACAATAAGGAATGGCGCGGCGCCTTCCGCGGCGATGCGCGCCCGCGGGGCTACCGGGGACTTGCGTCTGCATGAATTTCAGAGCCGCGTCTTCCGGAACACGCGTTTCTTGCGGGTGTGGCTGCCGCCGAATTATGACGACGCAGAGAATTCGGGCCGGCGTTATCCGGTGCTTTACCTGAACGATGGGCAGAATTTGTTTGAGGCGGCAAGTTCGTACGCAGGTGTTGAGTGGCAGGTGGACGAGACGGCGGATCGTTTGATCCGCGAAGGCGGGGTGCCTCCGATGATTATCGTCGGCATCGATCACGCGGGCAAGGATCGGATTCGCGAATACATGCCGCATCGATCGATGAATCCGATGATGCTGCGGGTGCAGGGGCGGTATTATCCGGATTTTCTGATAAAGGAAGTGATGCCGTTCGTGGGGCGAAACTACCGCGTGGCTGCGGGGCCCGAGAATACTGGACTGGGCGGATCTTCTTTAGGGGCGCTGATCGCGCTGTACACCGCGATGGTGCGGCCGGGGGTGATTGGGCGGTTGCTGGTGGAGAGTCCGTCGCTGTGGGTGTCGCACAGGCAGACGATCAAGGAGAGCCGGTCGGTGAGAATTTGGCCGGAGAGAATTTATCTCGGGGTGGGAACTGCCGAGGCTGGAAGCGCGGAACGAAGCCGGAGCGTGGTGGACGACGTGCGGGAACTGGCGGCCATCTTGCGGCGGGCGGTGCTGAGCGAAAAGCGGTTGCGGCTGGTGATTCAGGATGGAGCCGGGCACAACGAGGCCGCGTGGGCGGAGCGATTTCCTGAGGCCTTGCGATTTTTGTATGGACAGTAAGAGCGGAATCGACAGGCTGCGGAAAAACTCAAGCGACCACCGGGGCTGAAGCCCGCTTTCATTCTGGAGTTTTACGCGGCGCTCAAGCGCCGCTCTTCCACGTTACTGCCGCCGTCCACCGTTACCATCTCTCCTCGATGCTATCGCTCCGCGATGTTGCCGCCGAATTGCCTTGATCCTTCACCCAGCTGAAATACCACATACAGGATGGTCAGCATTACGGGGACCGTGAGCTGCAGGTGCGTCCAGCGAGCCAGGGGGCCGAGCAGGGGGAGGGCGTAGGCGAGATAGAGAAGAAGTTTGAGTTGCGGCGTCGTCGAATTGTCGGGGTGAATGGCGATCCAGTTGGAGAGCAGCAGGATCGCGGGCGCGAGAACTACAAGGTCGTAGACCGTGAGATGGGGAGCGACAAGCACGGTGGCGAGCAACATAGCGGAATAACGCAGTGGCAAACTTAGGCTGCTTTGCCAGCAGCGGGCTGCTAGCGCGAGAGTGAGAAGTGCGGTGACGATGTAAAACGCACAGGCAAGACCCGGCCATGGGAGTAGCATCGTCCAGAAAGTGCGCAGGCAGTGAGTCTGGTAAAGCTTTGGTTCGAGCAGCGGGAGCACGCTGCGGAGATGGGAAAGAGTCTGAAGCCAGCTGCGGAGGGAATCGGGGCCGTAATAAGTCCACGCAACAGCCATTTGAACTGAGGCTGAGAGCAGCGCGCCGGCGATCACCCTCCAGCGGCGTGCGTCAACGAAAATGACAGCGGCGACAACGCCGAGTTGGGGCTTGAAGATGAGGCATCCGAGGGCCAGGCCGGCGAGGAATTCACGCTGTGCGCGCAGGGCGAAGAAGGCCAGGGTGAAGCAGGCGAGAGCCAGGGCGGAGGTTTGTCCCCAGGCGATCAGGTGCCAGAAGGCGGGGAAGGCTAGTGTGAGAATCAGAATTGTGAATCTGTATTTGCGCAGGTTGGGGCAGGCGCGCCAGAGGGTGTAACCGCAGAGGCCGTAAATCAGCGCGCTCAACGTGAGCCAGCAGATCAGTGCCCAGGGATAGGAGAGACGAGCAAAAGGCGCGAACAGGATTGAAACCTGTGGCGGATAAAGCGGCAGATACTGGATACCCGCGGCCGCGGGAACACGTTGCGCTGCGAGTTCGGACTGCGCCTTCATGTTGTACAGATCGGTGCCGCGGTGGGCCAGGGCAAGCGAGCCAAGAGTGTAGAAGTGCAGGAAG
>DATHMS010000140.1:0-37447 GCA_035486795.1 Candidatus Sulfotelmatobacter sp.
CTGGCCGCAGATCAACTTCGAGGATGTGCGTTGGGGAATCTTCGAACCTGAATGCGGATACCTCGACGCCCGTGCCAGCTGCCAGGCGGTGGTCGACGCGTTCGTCTCCGGGGGTGGTACTTATCGGCAGCTCGCGGTCTCGCCCGAGGGACTTGAAGGGGGAGATCTTCGTAGCTTAAGGCTCTCGGATGGCTCGCGCCTCCGAGCCGATTACTACGTCTTCGCTTGCGGCCCGTGGATGGGGAAGCTGTTTCCTGAAAGTCTTGGCAGCGTAATTCGCCCCACGAAGCAGGACATTTTTTTCTTCGGCACACCCGCCGGAGACTCCCGCTTCACGGACCCGCATCTTCCGGTGTGGGGCGACCACGGCAAACGTTTTTTCTACGGCATCCCAGGTAACGATCGTCGCGGCCTCAAGGTGGCCGATGATACGCGCGGCGGCGCGTTCGATCCTACGAACGGCGAGCGAGTGGTCAGTCAGGCAACCCTGAAGAGGGTTCGCGACTATATTGCCTTCCGCTTTCCCGAGATGAAAGACGCTCCGCTGGTCGAGACTCGCGTCTGCCAATACGAGCAGACTTCAGACAGTAATTTCATCGTGGATCGCCATCCTCGGATGGACAACGTGTGGGTGCTAGGTGGCGGATCGGGACATGGCTTTAAACATGGGCCGGCGCTGGGGGAGATGATGGCGGAGTTGATCCTGAAAGATGGCGAACCCAACACCGTTTGGCGACTGTCGCGGTTCGCTGAGCAGCCGCGACCTAGAGTTCGCCCTTAACGTAGAATGCTGTCTGATTGAAACCACTATGCAAGTGTCTGTGAAATATCTTTTGCGCTTCGGAATCGCGGGCTGGCTGATTTGCAGTGCTCTTTCGGCTGAACAAGGGTACGCTTCAACCGAACCGAGGCAGCAACCTTCAACATCGCCCGCTGTGACGCAGAGTCCAAGCCAGTCGACCGAGACCCCAGGGCGCCCTGGGGGCGTCGATTTGCTTAGCGATACAAAGGGCGTTGATGTCGGCCCCTATCTGGAATCTGTCCTGAAGATCGTGAGGCAAAACTGGTACCGCCTGATGCCGCAATCCGCCCGCGCCCCGAAAACGGAGCAGGGCGAGGTGTCGATAGAGATTGCCATCCTTAGGACAGGTAAGGTTAAGGGAATGAGACTGGTGGGAAGCTCAGTAGATGCCTCGCTGGGAGCAGCTGCATGGCACGCCATCGGCGATTCGCGGCTTCCCCCCTTGCCAGCTGAATACTCCGGCCAGTACCTGGCCCTGCGCTTGCACTTCTACTACAATCCCAGCAAAGCGAACGACACAATACTTCAGTACCGAGACTGAGAACCACGGAGTATTCCCCTTCTTATTCCTCCGATGTCCTCTCTCGTAAGGATTCCCTACTGAATCTGAATCACGCTGGCCGACTCGCCCGCCTTAATCTCTCCAACGCGCGCAATCACATTCCGCGCAAACGCGAAGATCGACTTGGCATGCGGCGAACTCTCGCCGTCTAATACGATCGGCTTGCCGCCGTCCCCGGACTTCCGCACCTCAGGATCAAGCTCAATGCTCCCGAGAAATGGCACGCTGAAATGCGCAGCCATCTTCTCCGCACCACCGCGCGAGAAGATATCAATCTCGTGGTTGCAGTGCGGACACGTAAAGTAGCTCATGTTCTCGACCACGCCCACCAGATCCACCTTCATCTGACGGAACATTTCGATCGCCTTGCGCGCGTCCTGCAACGAAACATCGGACGGAGTCGAAACCACCACTGCGCCCGTCAGCGGCACCGACTGAACCAGCGACAACGCGATGTCGCCCGTCCCCGGCGGCAGGTCGACGACCATGTAATCCAAATGCCCCCAGTCCACCTGTCCTAAAAACTGCTTCACGATCTGGTGCAGCATCGGCCCCCGCCAGATGATCGGCTTGTCTCCCGGATTCAGAAATCCCACCGAAATCACCTTCAGTCCATGCGCCTCCAGCGGATCAATGCGGTTTTCCGCACCCACCTTCGGCTGCCCACTGACGCCGAGCATCAGCGGAACATTCGGTCCATACACATCGGCGTCAAGCAGGCCGACCTTGTGCCCCATCTTCGCCAGCGCGACCGCCAGGTTCACCGACAGCGTGGTCTTGCCCACACCGCCCTTGCCCGAACCAACGGCGATAATGGCATCCACTCCCGGCAACGGTTGCGGCCCCGGCGCTGGCTGCCCGGGATGAGACGGCATATGTGCACTCAAGGAATCACACTCCAAAGAATAAAGTCAGGATGGATCGAACACTTAGATTATACAGAGGGTGAGAGATGCTGATGTGGAGACAACCGCCTTGGCTGTCAGGCCAGGGCGAAGCCCGGCTGCGACCATAGAATCTGCAGGCGCTTGATTACCGTCTCGCCTTCCTTCTCCGCTCCAGTTCCGCGCGCCGGATCTCGCGCCGCCGCCCGGCATCATCATAGCGCCGCTGCTGCTCTTCGGTATCCGGAATCACCGGAGCGACCTTCAAGTGGTTCCCCTTGCCATCGATGGCCACGAATGTAAGGTAGGCCGAAGCCACGTGTTGGGCGGTATCTGCAATATAATTCTCTACCCAAACCTTCACGCCCACTTCCATTGAGGTATGAAACACGCGATTCACTGACGACCTCAAAATCGCCAGATCCCCAATCTTCACCGGCACCAGGAAGTCGATATGATCCACCGAAGCCGTCACCACATAGCTCCGCGAGTGGCGGTGACACGCCATGGCGCCCGCCAGGTCGATCCAATGCATCAACCGGCCTCCGAGCAGCGCACCCAGGGGGTTGGCATCGTTGGGCAGAACAATTTCCGTCATCTCCGATTGCGAATCCCGCACCGGCCGCGGCGTTAGATTCTCTTCGCTCATAATCGTCGTTCCTCTTTCTGGTCTCTAACTAGCAGCCGCCCGTGTCACTTCCTGCTGTTTTCTCTTCTTCTCCAGAAACGAATCGAGAAAGCACTCAGCCATTCGCTGCACGCGGCCATCGCGATGCCGCTCTACCCACCGCACTTCGAAGGCATCAAACTCCAGCACCCCATGCTCTACCGGAAGATGCCCGCGCTCACAAACATAGCGAACTTGAATGCTTCTACCAACTCCGTTCCCGTCACCGCTCACGGTCTTAGCCGCAAACCTTACCGAATCCCACAGTCGCTCCCGAGGCAGTCGCGCACAGCCCTCGGCATACCCAAGATTGCAGAACTCCCGCAACTCTTCCTGCGATGGAGTCTCGCCTTCATGCCCCGGCGCCGAACAATGTCCGCCCCATCCGCATCCTAGCGGCAGCCGCCCCGCATGCAGCCAATTCCCATCCTCCAACTTCTCCACCGGCATGAAAAACGGACAGGCCACAACCACCCCCACAGCGCATGAAATGTTAAGGACCGCCTATTCTACTCACTCAGCAAACGCAGGCCAATGCAAAGGCAGCACAGAATCCGGGAACGAAGACGCCGTTTGTAGTAACCTCGTGTGAGCTGACCACTGACTCGTGGCCACCGACACTGCCTTATGGACCGTATCGCCGCCCTGAACGACGTCCTCACCCAGAACCCAAACGATACTTTCGCCCGCTACGGCCTGGCGATGGAGTACTCCAAGCAGGGCGACCTCGATCGCTCCCTTGCCGAATTCTCCATCCTGCTCAAGACCAATCCCGACTATACCCCCGGTTACTTCATGGCTGCCCAAACGCTAGCCCGCGCCGGCCGAAACGCCGACGCCAAAACCATGCTCACCGACGGCATAGCCTCGGCGCGCCGCACCGGCAATCTCCACGCCCTGGGTGAGATGGAAGCCATGCTGGCCGAGCTGGGGTGATTGCGGACCATCATCCCGCCATCCGGCCCATCGCCCACTCCACGACGGCGGGAAAAAGCTGATAGATCTTTTGAGGAACATACATAGTCCAAGGCACAATCACTTCCCGCTTCCGCTTTAAGTATCCGCGCAGCGCAGCCCGCGCCACGCGCTCGGCAGTAATCCCCCTAACCGATCCCGGACGAACCCTCTTCAACTCATTCCCCCGCACGGCATTTTCACTAAACGCTGTCCGAACATAACCCGGACAAACTGTCAGCACATGAATCCCGTCTTTCTTTAGCTCCACGCCAGCCGCTTTGCCCATCGCATTCAGCGCGAACTTAGTCGCGCTATAGCCCGCGTGAAACGGGATCGGAATGTGCCCCGCCACGCTCGAAATATTGATAATCGTCCCCCCGCCCTCCTGCCGCATCACCGGAATTACCGCCTGCATCGCTCCTACCGCTCCAAATAGATTTGTCTCGAACATTTCCCGGCACGCCGCCATATCCATTTGTGCCACCGAATCCAGCAGCCCATGCCCCGCATTGTTGACCCAGACATCGATCCTCTGGAGATGATGCAACGTAAGCCCGAGCGCCCGGTCAACGTCCTCACGGTGCCTCACGTCGCAAGCCATGGCCAGCGTCCGCTCGCCATGCCCAACTCGCCCGCGCGCCGCTTCCACCCGGCCGGCGTCGCGCGACAGCATCACCACGCTCGCCCCCTGCTCGGCAAAAATCTTCGCAATGGCTTCCCCAATTCCCATGGAAGCACCGGTCACCACCACAACTTTTCCTGAAAGTTCCATAGCGCGCTTCTATTCCTCTGTAACTCGTGAAGTCAAGCGCTGCGATACAATCAATCGCAGCGCGCCAGTTCTCGCACGCTTTGGCGACAGAACGTGCCCGCGCGCCGCCGGAGACTTCTTGGACGCTCTGATCCCCCTGTTCCCGCTCGATGTCGTCCTGTTTCCCGGCACCCCTCTGCCCTTGCACATCTTCGAACCGCGTTACAAAGAGATGATCGGCGAGTGTCTCGCCCAGCACCGTAGCTTCGGCGTAGTGCGCGCGGTCGAACAAGGTTTAGCCGAGATCGGATGCACCGCCGAAATCGTCAGCGTTGTAAAGGAGTATCCCGACGGCCGCCTCGACCTGGTCACCGAAGGCCGCCAGCGTTTCGAACTCGTCAGCGTCAACCAGGATCGGTCTTTTCTCCAAGGCGAAATCCTCATGATCGATGACGAACCTGGAACCCCGCCGCAAGCAGACGCCTCGCGCGCCGTTCAGCTCCACTCCGAGCTGCTCGCGATTGCCGGCGCCAAACGGGAGATCGCCCTCGCCGGACCCACGCTGCTCTCCTTCCAGCTTGCCGGTTCCGTGCCCCTCGACCTCGATTTCAAACAAAAACTGCTCACCCTACGCTCCGAGCCAGAACGCCTGACCCTGCTCATCAGCTATCTTGAAACCATCCTCCCCAACCTCCGCCGTGCGGCCGGCGCCCGCGCAAGGGCCGGCGGCAACGGCCATGTGAATTGAGAGTGGGCGACCCTCAGCCCGTAGAGGGTTACCCTGCGAATCCCTGTGCCCTCTGTGGTGAAGATTTTGATTTTGCGCGTGGGCGGCGGCCGAAGCCGAAGCCCGCTCTTCCGCGTATAATTTATGAAAGTTTGTCTCGGGGGGTCTATGTCTCTTCCACGCACGCTAGGTGAGTTGCGCCGTAGCACTTTTTCCGAAGAACGCCTGCGCACCCGCCATGTGAAGGACGAACTCCGCGACAACCTCATCGCCCGCCTGCGCCAGCACGACGACGACGGCATCTTCCCGGGTATCGTCGGCTATGACGACACGGTCGTTCCCCAAATCGTGAACGCCATTCTGTCCCGTCACAATTTCATTCTGCTCGGCCTGCGCGGCCAGGCGAAAAGCCGCATCCTGCGAGCCCTTACGACGTTGCTCGATCCTCATATGCCTTACCTGGAAGGCTGCGAAATTCATGACAATCCCTACGCCCCCATCTGCCGCCGCTGCCGCGAAGAGATCGCGCGCCTCGGCGACGCCACTCCCGTCGCTTATCTGACTCCCGACGACCGCTACGTCGAAAAACTCGCCACCCCCGACGTCACCATCGCTGACTTAATCGGTGATATCGATCCCATCAAGGCCGCCCGCGGCGGGCACGAACTCTCGAGCGAGTTCACCGTCCACTACGGGTTGCTGCCCCGCGCCAATCGCGGCATCTTCGCCATCAACGAACTTCCCGATCTAGCCGGGAAAATTCAGGTTGGTCTGTTCAACATTATGCAGGAAGGCGACGTCCAAATTAAGGGATATCCGATTCGCCTGCCGCTCGACGTGGCCATCGTCTTCAGTGCGAATCCCGAAGACTACACCGCTCGCGGCAAAATCATCACGCCGCTCAAAGATCGCATCGGTTCTGAAATTCGCACCCACTACCCGGCAACGGTCGATGAAGGCATCGCCATCACCGCGCAGGAGGCCTGGACCAGCCGCAGCGCTCAAAGCGGAGCCCACGCGATGCACCTGCCCACCTACATTCAGGAAGTAATCGAGCGCATCGCTTTCGCTGCCCGCGAAGACAAGAAAATCGACAAGCGCAGCGGCGTCAGTCAACGCCTGCCGATCAGCGCGATGGAGAACGTAATCTCGAACGCCGAACGCCGTGCCCTGCGCAACGACGAAAAACTAGTCGTGCCCCGCGTCAGCGACGTCTACGCCGCGCTCCCCGCCATCACCGGCAAGCTTGAACTCGAATACGAAGGCGAGATGAAAGGCGCCGACTTCGTCGGCCGCGAACTGATCCGCGCCGCGATCGCCAAGACCTACGACGAATACTTCACCGGCGCCAACGTGCAACAAATCGTGCAGTGGTTCGACCTGGGCGGCGAAATTCAGCTGAGCGATTCCGTCCCTGCTCTCGAAGCGCTCGAAAACCTGAAAGAAATTCAGGGCTTGATCGACAAGTTAGGCCCGCTCGGCGTCTCGCAGAAAGAGAGCCCCGAGCAGCAAGTCTCTGCCGCGGAATTCATTCTCGAGGGCCTGCACGCCCATAAGCGCATCGGCCGCAATGAAGAACGAGTATTCAAGGCCGGAGAAAAAAAGCCCGAGCCGGTGCGCGAAAAAAGTTTCGACAAAGAAGAACCACCATACCGGCAGAGAAGGCAGTTTAACTAGTGTAGAGACGTTGCTTGCAACGTCTAGGCAGCGGCAAGGAAGACGTAGCGAGCTACGTCTCTACGACGATGAAGCGCATCCGCTACAGCAAGTACATCCCCGACCCTGCCGGCGAAATGAGCATGGAAGACCTGCTCAGCGCTCTCAGCGACTACCTGCTGCAGAGCGGCTTCCAGAGTGATATGTGGTACGAGATGCCCGAGGGCGAGCAATCGCTCGACGACCTTCGTCGCGCCATCGAGCAGGCCCTGATGGAAGGCGACCAATTCGATGAAGACATGCGCGAACGCCTCGAGCAAATGGCCGCGGATGGCGAACTCGACGAACTCATCGAAAAGCTGATCGAGCGCATGCAGCAGGAAGACTACATCTCAATCGACCAGCCTCCGGACCCGTCGCGCCCCTCCGGAGCCGGCGGCCAAGCCGGCGAAAATGCTCCGCAGGCGAAATTCGAGATCACCGACAAGAGTCTCGACTTCCTCGGCTTCAAATCTCTCCGCAACCTGCTCGGCTCGCTCGGCAAATCCAGCTTCGGACGCCACGATACTCGCGACCTCTCAACCGGCATCGAAGCCAGCGGCGCATCTCGCACCTACGAGTTCGGCGACACCCTCAACCTCGACATCACTGCCACATTGTCGAGCGCGATCCAGCGCGAAGGACTGGCCTTGCCGCTCAACATCGAGTACTCAGACCTGCAGGTCCACCAGTGCGAGTACCAATCGTCTTGCGCCACAGTCCTGATGCTCGACTGTTCGCACTCGATGATTCTCTATGGCGAAGACCGCTTCACTCCCGCGAAAAAAGTCGCCATGGCGCTCTCCCACTTAATCCGCACGCAGTATCCCGGCGACTCGCTCTCGCTAGTCCTCTTCCACGACTCGGCCGAAGAAGTCCCACTCTCGCAGCTGGCCCGCGTCAAGGTCGGCCCCTACTACACCAACACCCGCGAAGGCCTGCGCCTGGCACAAAGAATCCTGCAGCGCCAAAGAAAAGACATGAAGCAGATCGTCATGATCACGGACGGCAAACCCTCCGCCCTGACCCTCGAAGACGGACGCATCTACAAAAACGCGTTCGGCCTCGATCCGCTGGTAGTAAGCCAAACGCTGGAAGAAGTCTCAAAGTGCAAGCGCGCCGGAGTCCTGATCAACACCTTCATGCTCGCATCAGACTACGGCCTGGTTCAATTCGTCCAGAAGGTAACCGAAATGTGCCGCGGCAAAGCCTACTTCACCACACCCTACACTCTAGGCCAATACCTGCTGATGGATTACATGTCGAGAAAGACAAAGACGATTCATTGAGGCCTGTGAACAACCCTGTGTCCTTGTGGTAGAGATTTTTCTTCGCGCCAAACTGCTGATACTCTCTTAAGAACCGATGGCAAATTGCATTAAATGTGGCCGCCAGCTTCCCGGTTTCTCCTTCGGCAAGAAGATCTGCCCGTGGTGCCGTCAGCATGAGGCCTACCAGCGCGGCGAGGTCGCCGACGACGCACCGCAAACCGTCATGCCGACGCCTTGGGTGCGCCGCAGCGAATCCACTATCGGCCTCACGCAAATCATTTTCGGCATCAACGTCGCCGTATTCCTAGGCATGGTGCTATCAAGTTCCACAATGGACTTCCCCGGCCCAGTTCTCGTGCTGTGGGGGGCTAACTTCGGTCCGTACACGCTCTCGGGCGAATGGTGGCGCCTGCTGACCTGCGTCTTCGTTCATGGCAGTCTGCTTCATATTGCCTTCAACATGTGGTGCCTGTGGGATCTGGGTCAGCTCTGCGAATCGCTTTACGGCCGCTGGACTTTTGGAGTTTTTTATCTCACCTGTGGTCTCGGCGCCAGTCTCGCCAGCGTGATTTGGAACGTTCAGGTTCTGAGCGTCGGTGCATCCGGCGCCATCTTCGGACTCGCTGGTGCGCTCATCGCAGCATTCAAGCTGGGTGAGTTCTCGGTGCCGCGCGCGGCGCTGTCCGGCACGCTCCGAAGTCTGTTTATATTTGTCGCCTTCAACCTCGTCTGGGGACTCCTGCCCAACCTTTTCGGGTCTGACGGCGTCACCGATAATGCTGCACACATCGGCGGCCTTCTTACAGGGTTGATTCTCGGCGCGTTAATCGCCCTCATCGCTCCACAGCAAGATCAAGCCCCCCGCCGCATCGCCGTCTTTCTAGTGGTCATTATGGCGCTCGCGGGCGGCGCCATCGGGACGGCACACCACTACGACGTGCCTTTGCGCTTCGGCCGAGTGAATCTCGAGCACTCCTCTAACCTCCCAGAACTGCAAGTGCGACTTCATCCCCCTAACTTGTCATGCTGAGCGAAAGAAGGGTCATCCAGGAGACGGTGATCTCGATACGCGGCGATCAAATCAAGCCTGGCGGCGTCCTTTTGACAAAGACGGTCTCGGAGCATCCCATCAGAATTGAGCGGCTATCCGTCGGCCTTCTTGACTGCCAGTTCTGCGCCCTGGAATCCGATGCGGCTGTGGGTGCCGTCGCAGAAAGGCTTATTCACCGAGCCACCGCAGCGACATAGAGAAAATGCGGGCTTGCCGGTGAGGTCATACTGAGTTCCGTTGACGTCGACGAGTTCGACCGACCCTTCGGGCGCCTCGACGCGGTAGGGCCCATTGGGACGGACTGTGATCTTTACCTGAGCCATGATTTTGATTCCTCCAACCATCTAGGATTTGCTGGACTTTCCGTGTTCTTTGGCGAGTTCTTCGGCGAGCTTGAGGGCGTTCATGGAGTGTTCGTGCGCTTGTTGGCTGAGTTCGCGCGCGGTTAGATGATCTCCTTTGCCGTGGGCGACGGCAGCCGCGCTGTGGGCGTGGGCAGCTAGATTGTGAAGTTCTGCGATTCGGTTGTGACCGCTCTGTGGCATGGGTTCTCCTGGTGCTTCAAGACATTAGACCACGCCCGACCTCAGCGCCTGAAGGCGGGATGAATTGGCACCGTTATTGGCACGACCGAAGTCGTGGCCTTTCCGATCCTTGCGAGTCGTGCGTCTTTCCTCAATGCCGATAAGAGAAACCAATATTCCTCGTTTCACTCAGAATGACAACGAAGCGGGATGACAAGGAAAAAGGATTCGATCCTAGGCGGCCAGGGTGCTGGCCGAGACCAGGCTGCCATAGAGTTCGAGGTAGTCGTCGATCATGCGTTTGGTGGTAAAGCGGTTACGGGCGCGGGTGTAGGCGCGGTCGGCGTAGGCCTGGCGCAGGGCGCGGTCGGCATCGAGTTGGCGAAGGGTTTCGGCCAAGCTGCCGGCGTCGTTGGTGCGGAAGTAGAGGGCGGCGTCGCCCCAGACTTCGCGGAAGCTGGGGATATCGTTGGCAACGATGGCGCAGCGGGAGAACGCAGCTTCGAGCGGCGCAATGCCGAGCGGCTCATAGCGTGCTGTCGCGGCATAGACGGCAGCGCGGCTGTAGAGCGCTCGGAGTTGGGCCTCCGTCTGTGGACCGCGGATGGCGACGCAACTCTGGTCGGTCGAGACCTTGACGTCGGCACGGATGGGAATGCGCGGGACGGGTACGGTTTGCTCAGCGCCTACGATGCAGATGGGAAACGGGTGCGCGTGCTGGGTGAGCAGGTGGACTTGCTTGCCAGCATCGAGCAGGCGACCGACCGAGAGCACAGAGTCGTCCTTGTTGATGTAGGGATTGAAGAAGATGGGATTGCGGCCGGGATAGATCACGGCCTCGCGGCGCGGGCGTGTGTACGTAGCGCGAAGCGTGTCGAGCATCCAGGCCGAGGGTGCAACCACGGCATCGGCGGCGGCGATGCCGCGGACTACGGTATCGCGATACCACTGCAGCTGGCGCGTGGGGCGGGGCGTGCAACCCTGCACGGCTTCGGCCCAACTGATGAGGTCACCATGGGCCATTACCACGCGAGGGATTTCGACGGGGAGATTGCCGTGGCAGAACTGGTGGAGGTGAAGCAGGTCGGGTCGAACTTCGCGCACTAAGCTGGCCAAGAACTCTGAGGATTCAGCCAGGTCTTGGGGCGCCTCGTCCATCCATTCCAGACGGAAAGCTGTGGGGCGATATTCAAGGCCGTGAAGAAGGTCCATCCACGCGGTTTGATCGGGAAGCGGAATCTCGCCGAAGCTGACCAGAGTCACTCGGACGCCGCGCGTGACCAGTCCCGTGACCAGCTCGCGGGTGTAGGTCCAGGAGCCGGACATGGTATCGGCAGTAACCAGAACGTGCACAGAACCTCCGGGAGTCCGGATGCCGTGATGGGTGCGGGATCCAGCGTGTTGCGCTGGTCTATTCTAGTGCGAAACGGGTTGGGGGTGTAGAAGATTTCGTACTGCAAGGTCTTGCACAGATGAATACCCACTTTTTACAGGCAGTTTCGAGACCTAGTCATGCACCACCTGCCGCAACTAGTTCGGACCCAGAACCGCGCTCCAGGATTTCAGTGATATCTGCCAAATCCTCTGCGGAATCGGAGGAACGGGATTTGTGGAGGCGTTTTGCGTTGCCGGGGGTATTTCCAAAATTGGCCGGTCTGCGGTGAAGTAAAGTGTTTTTAGATCGGGGCTCAACCTGGTTTCAATTCCGTCTAAAAATGGTCGTAAGGGAACGGGAGTTTTCCAATGATGGTCCGCAAAAAAAGCTACGAATATTGCGTTTTGCTTTTCGGGTAGAGGCGATCGACTGGAGGAAAATACGATGAATGACTCGTCTGGGGCGACCACCGGGTCATAGTCGGCGATCACGCCGTCGCTGAAGGAGAGAGGCTCCGGGGTCTCAAATTTTCCGGCGGTGAATTGAGATCGATACAAGCGGAATTTATCGGTCTTGGAATCAGCCTGCATAAAGTAAATCCTTCCATTTCGCGTCACAGCCGGAGCATAGACAGAAGGATTGCTGTTGATGACGTCTGGAAGGCGCACCGGCTTGCTCCAATCATGTCCGATTCTGTCGACGCGCCATAAGTTTCCACCTACACCGGGGCGTGGGGATCCGCCGTAATGGCCATCGAGAACGGCTCCGCCGTCAACACTGGGGCGATTCGAAACAAACACAAGGTACGATCCATCCGGTGCCATGGCAGGCTCAAGGTCCCGCCATGTTCCGGAAAATGGCGCTGGCTTTGGGACCGACCACGCGCCATGCCGCAGGTGCGAGACCATGATAGTGCGCTTCTTGCCGTCTGAATGGGTAAAGTAAACCGTCTTGCCATCCCGTGTGAAAGCCGGCGACGCGTCTGTTCCTGAACCCCAATCCGATGCGGAAGTCCATTTAGTCTCGGCGGGGAAAAGTTTGGGCGCAGTGGAGACATCCGATGCCGCTGCCAGACCAGTGCTGATTATAAGAATCGTAAGTGCGCTGGCGAACTCGCGATTTATTTTCATCATCTTGCCTTCCATTAATGAATTCCGAACTATCCTCTAACACGAAATTAAACCCATGCAGCATAGGTATTCGCAGGGAAACCCCCTAAAGCATGGGTAATTTATTGAGACGTTAGGACAGAGAAAAGGTTAGTTGCGGATTATGGTTAATGCGGAGTTGGCAGATCGAGGGTGCGAGAATATAGATTAGTGAATCGACGCGGGTGCCTTTTCAGTTGGCGCCCAGTCTTAGGCGCATATCGCGGGCGAGATTGTCGATGAGCCGGATTTTCTCCGCTACGGGGGCAGGGACCTCGGGAACAGCCATGGCGAGTTCACAGGAAAGCAGCATGGCGGTGAGCGATTCGCAGACTTCGCTGCGAATCTGTTGCTCGACCGAACGGCGAGCCTGAGTCTCCTCACGTTTGCGGCGGTGCAATGCGGAGCGGACCTCGCGCACCAATCGCTCCATGCCGCTGACGGCAAAGTTGAGGTAGACGGGGAAGGCGGTGCCCAGGTGCTCGAGCACCTGGTCGCTTTCGCTTGGCTCGTTCTCCAGAAGGAACTGATCGAGGACGACGGCTGAGTAGATCTGCTCCCGCAACCGGGCTACCGCTTGAGGCAGATTTCCCGCCCAGTGGGTTTCCTCACCGGTGGCTTCCTTTACCGTGGCGGCACACTCTTGGCCGCGTGCCGAAGGGGTTATGAGTAGAATCATGTTCTTTCGTTAGCACGCGAGGCACCAATATTGGTGACATTGAAAACACGTCGGTTAGAGCGCTATGTCGAGACGCTGTTCCCATTGCGGAACGGATAGCAGTTCTCAGTTCCCAGTTCCAGTTCCCAGTCAGATCGCCTTCGCCAGACTGAGAACTGAGAACTGCCTGTTAGACCTGGGCTGCGTAGTCTTTCAGCTTGCGATAGAGAGTTGTTTTGCCGATGCCGAGCAGGCGCGCGGCCTGTAATTTATCGCCGTTGAGTTCCGCGATGGCGTTGAGGATAGTCTGCCTCTCCAGTTCCGCCATAGGGACGATCTTGTTCTGGTTGTGTCCGTTGCCATTCGCCGGGACCGTGACATGCGCGCCGGCAATGGCTGGAGGCAGATCGGGTACATGGATCAAGGGTCCGCTGGTGAAGGCGCAGGTGCGTTCCAGACAGTTTTCCAGTTCGCGGACGTTGCCCGGCCAGTCATAGGCCAACATAGCCTTAATTGCTTCGTCGGTAAGTATTTTTTCCTGCGCCGAGGCGCGCGAGGAGCGCTCCATAAAATGAGCGATGAGCAGAGGGATATCCTCGCGGCGCTCGCGCAGCGGGGGGATCCGCAGGCTGAGTACATTGAGGCGGAAATACAGGTCGCGGCGGAAAGTGCCTTCGGTCACGGCCTGCTCCAGGACGCGGTTGGTAGCGGCCAGGATGCGGACGTTGATAGGAATGCGGCGGGTGCTTCCGACCGGACGAATCTCCTTTTCCTGAATCGCCCGCAGAAGCTTGGCCTGGAGGTCGACGGGAAGCTCGCCGACTTCGTCCAGAAACACGGTTCCGCCTTCAGCGATCGCCAGCAGGCCGTCCTTGGCTTGATTGGCACCGGTGAATGCTCCTTTGACATAGCCAAATAGTTCGCTTTCGATCAGCGTGGGCACGAGCGATCCGCAGTCGACGGGGATGAACGGCTTGTCATGAAAAGGTCCGGAGTAATGAATGGATCGGGCCACCATTTCCTTGCCGGTCCCGCTCTCGCCCAGAATCAGCACGGGATGCGAACTATTGGCGGCTTTGGCGATGATGCGGTAGAGCTTCTCCATCTCCGGGGCGCGGCCCACGATGCCGCCATAGCCCTGCTTCGACTTGAGCTTTTCGCGCAGCATGCGGTTCTCGGTCTTCAGCTTGAGGTGGTTGGAAACACGCTGCAGCAAAAGTTTGAGTTCCTCGGCGCTGAAGGGTTTGGTCACGTATTCGTAGGCACCATGCTTCATGGCCTGCACGGCCGACTGCACCGTGCCATAGCCCGTCACCACCACCACCAGAGCTTCGGGGCGTTGGGACTTGATCTGGCGGAGAGCTTCCAGCCCGCCCGCGCCCGGCAAGCGAAGATCGAGCAGAATGGCATCGATGCTTTGGGTTTGCAGCAGGCGATAGGCATGCTCGGCGGAGTCGGCAACATGCGCGATGAAACCCAGGGACAGAGCGACCTCGCGGCAAGCGTCGCGGATGGAGCGTTCGTCGTCGACGATGAGAAGGTTGAGGAAATTTGCGGCCATGATCTGAGGAGTGGCGAGGGTGTGCGTTACTGCGGCTGACGTCATAAGAGTGATTCCTTCTTGATTTCCTGAGATGGTGTTGCTGACAGGTTCCCTAAGTCTGAATCGGCTGTGTCCAGAAGGTCGGAAACAGGTTGAAATGCTCGGGGGAGCAAGATCATCACGCGAGTGCCGCGGCTGGGTTCGCTTTCAAAGTGGATGAGCCCGCGATTGGTAGTGACAATGCTGCGCACTGTAGTCAATCCCAAGCCCGTGCCCTGGCCGGCGTTCTTCGTGGTGAAGAAGGGCTCGAAAAGGTGTTGCCGGGTTTCGGCGTCCATACCATTTCCGTTGTCGCCCACCACGAGGAGGATGCACGGAAAGGCAGGTAGACCAGCTGGCGCGTCGTTCCCGGCGAGAGTTTGGAATCTGCAGTTGCTGGTCTCGACCGTAATTCGACCGCCGTTGGGGAGGGCGTCGCGAGCATTGAGAACCAGGTTCAGTAAAACCTGCTGGGCCTGCGCCTGGTCGATCTTCACTGCGCCCAATTCCGGATCGAGATGCAGATCGAGTGCGATGTTTTCGCCGATGAGCCGGGTCAGCAGATCGCGCATGGCCACGGCAATTTGGTTGAGGCTCAGAGTCCGAACTGGCATGGCTTGCGGCCGGGCAAAAACGAGCAACTGCTTTACCAGACCGGTGGCTTGCACGATGGCGGCGCGGATCTGCTCCGCGTAACGCCGGCGCCGGTCGCCCGCATCCAGACTGGAGAGTAGAAGATCGCAGTACAGCATGACGCCGGTGAGCAGGTTGTTGAAGTCATGCACCACACCCCCGGCCAGGCGGCCGACCGCCTCCCATCTCTGGGTTTGAAGCAGGCCTTCCTCCATGGGAGCCGTCTCGATTTCCTGCTGGGAGATGTCCTGCCTGGCGATGATCTGCTCAGCGATGTTCTTCTGGGCGATGATGTGCTGGGCGATGAGCAACGCATGGTTTGGCTCGTTTCCGCAACCAGGCCGGCGCCACGCTGTCCACCTCAAAATCGCATGCTCTTGGTCCCCGTCTCTGGCTTCGACGGAGAAGCTGTCGCACCTGGAATCCAGCAAGTCGCGCAGCAGCATCTGAGTTTTGTCACGTTCCTGCGGTCGAACTAATTCGCAGAGTCGCAATTCATGTTCGCAGGCCACATCGTGGGCAAGATTTCGCTCGAAGGCCGGATTCGTCTCGACAATCACACCCTGTGCATTGCATCGGGCCACGGCAAAGGGAGCATGTTCGAAAATGGCACGGAAAGTCGTTTTGGTGTTCTCACCCGCTGCCAGCTCCGGCCACGGAAATGGGGTTGCGGTGTTCATACTGATACTGTTGCGCGGGACGATTCCCGGAAGGAACTCCACGTTGGGCTAACCGCTACCTTGGTGCTCCCGAAACGGGAAAACCCCCGCGGCAAAATCGCCTCTGCTATTTCGATCTCACTATAGGAGGACGAAACTGACGCTGCGAAGGGCATACGTCACTCAAATCAGGAAAAGGCTGTGGAAAACCGAGCAGGAGCTTTATTTTCTGCTACATAGGGAAAATAATAAGCACCTGAGACCGTCCGAAAAAGGTCAGAAGGGAAAGAATCCAGCCAGCTTATTCGGGGATAGGGCCGGAAGATTGACGATTGGCCATCGAGTTCGGAGCGTCAAGCGTGACTGGAGCCGTGAGCCGGAAGGTCAGACGGTGTCCTTTTTGGACTTGGAGGCCTTGCAGGCGCAGATCTGGCTGGCTGGCTGGAGACGAAACGTTCAACGGTTGGAAACTCCCTCGGGCGAACAGGCTAGAGGTCTGCACCGAAAGTTGTCTGCCCTCGACTGTGATCGCGCTCAGAGTCAGGCGGAAATAGCCTGAACCGGGAATCAGGCCGGGAAGGTCAGCCTGCGTTTGCGCGGACTCAACGCGTCCGGTGACCGCAGTGCCCCGTTCGATGAGTGTATCCCCTTCAACGGTAAGGGGAGCGGCGAGCGATGCCGCAAACGCGTCGCCGGCACGTACCTTGTCAGCCGAAAGCGAGTCTTCGAGTTGTACGGTCAGGAGCGTTCCAGAGGGCAGAATGCGCGGATGTGACAGGGCCCTAAAGGGCAGACCGATGGCAAGTTTGGTATCGGGTGAAACTGCGGGATGCATGCCGTCACTGGTTGAAGTTTGGGCGGCATCTGGACGAAACGGAGCCTTTTGTTCACCGGTCGGCGAACTTGCGTTCGTCTGATTCGAGGGCTCAGAGCGAGCACAGCCTTGGTTCAAGCCGAGAGCGACACACACTATCGCGAAAGCAGCGTGGGATCGAAGAGACCTGCGAAATCTCGTCATCGCATACATGGTCGCTCGGCTTTCTCGTTTGCAATAGTGGCAAGTGAAGTACCAGATCGAACATCATGGAATCAAGCACATGCCGAACCTAGCGCGGACCAGCAGTGTAGAAGTTGCCGGACTTTAGCGGCCTGGGCGGTAACAAGAACTCGGGTTTCCCTTCAAAAGAAAATCGCGGAGGACGCCGGCGTCCTCCGCGAGAGTTTTCCTGGTCTTACCTGCGTTGCTACGGCTTGGTGCCTGGTTTCGCAACCGGCTTCTTCAGCGCCGGCTTCGCTGTTTTCTTCTTGGCCTCGCCTTCCCTGCCGCCGATCAACGTCAAGGCATCGGTAGCATTGAAGGGGAATTGCCGAACTGAGGTTTGGCCCGTCGTGCTTAAGGTAACGTCCACCCGGCGATTGCTCGCCATCCTGATCGTCACTATGTTCCTGAGAACCCTCTGCCGTTCTTCGGGACTCAGATCGGGATTGCTCGCCACCTCACCCTGCACTTCCTCGGTCGTCAAGTTGTGTTCCTTACCGAACGCTTTAGTTTCAATGTCGGCATCGGGAATACCCTGTTCGATCAGGAAGCTCTTTACCCGTTCGACGCGACGCTCAGACAGCGCCTGGTTGTATTCCACGGAGCCGCGATGGTCAGCGTGCCCGCCAAGAATCAAGTGCGCATCCGGCTTGCTTTCGAGGTATTGCTTGAAGTCGGAAGCAAGCTCGATCAACGTCTTCTGTTGACTGGCCACCAGACCACCTTTGAGATTGCCGGGCCTGGGCTGGTCGGTTACAAAGTAAACGCTGTGCAACGAGAGCCGGGCTTCCAGTCTCGCGACCTCAGGATTGACGGTCGGCGGAGGCGGGTTCTCGATCATTACTCCGGTTGACGCTTGAGCGGTCAAGCCGCGCGTATCAGTACAGGTCGCGCCGACCGTGATTGCACCCGGCGACGCGCCCGTTGTGTTCAACGTGGCCGCACTGCCGCTACCAGAAACGGTTCCGCCGCTGGCAGTCCAGCTGGCCACCGATACTCCAACGTTATCCGGGCTGGTGCAATTGGCTGACAAGTTCACAGTTCCACCCGCCTGTAGGCTGGTCGGGCTGGCGGAAATCGATATGGTGGGCGGGTTTTTCGGCGGCAGCGGCTTCACCGTGAAGTTAGCCGTGCAGCTCGCCATGTTGTTGTTCTTCTCTTTGGCGTCGGTCACATGAGCAGTTACGGTGTAGCTGCCGGGGGCTGCGTTAGTGGTGTCGATCTGCGCGGTCGTGTCCTTCCCGGCAATCTGGCCTCCATTGGCGCTCCACGAATATGCGACAGTGTGCTTGGGGTTGAAGTTACTGGCAGCCACAGTCGCCGTGATTGGTTCGCCCACCAGCACTTCACTCGGTTGCACGGAGCAACTGGCTGCCGGCGCTACCGCCGGCGCGCCGCCCCAGCTGAATACAAGCCCAGTGCGCAGGCGGACGCCTTCGAATGACGGACGCCGCAGATCAGGAAACTCGGGAGCCGCAAAGTCGGCATAGTTGTGCCGGGCCCAGACGTAGTCGGCTTCAAACAAGCGAAATGCTAATCTCTTGGTGATGGGCAAATCCATTCCGCCACCCAGGATGGCTCCGATTCCATTGCCCGTAGCAAGGCCGCCGACACTAACTCGATTCAGACTTACCAGTGAATGCAAGAAGAAGTTCGCATCATCGGTGCGCCATATGAAGCGGGGGCCTACCGAATAGGTCGTCTCGTAGTTATCGTCGCCCCAGTTCTGTCCGAGGTCGAACTCCGCTCCCCAATGCCGATCAAAATTGTAGGTGAAAGCGGTACCGAATCCCTTGGGCTCATCTGGCAAATTGAAGGGAGTGGGGTTGTTGGGGTCGCCGCCGACGGCGGGGACTGTGCCGCCCGGATGCAGCCATTGATATCCCACAAACAAGTCATATTTCGGATTCGAGTCGCTCTGCGCAAGAGCACGACTCGAGATGAGTGATACGACAAGAACCACAGACAGGGCCATCACTATGCGGCCCGTGCTTACTCTAAAACAGGCTGACATTCGATCCTCCAGATGATGTATGCGCGTTTTGCCCGCACTTCGGTGTGCTAGCCGCGCAAAAAGATAACGCAGGATTGACAGCTTGATATGGACCTCTAACGGGGAACGCGCAATTTTATCCCACTGCGATCTCAAAGCGAAAGCCTGTTTTTCAAGAGTTGCTCATTGTGGCAACCAATTTGGGAATTTTCACTGTTAGCCGCCGCCCTTGTCTCAAATTGATATGACAATCGGAGAACCTGGCGCCGTATTTGCAGCTGCGTTGAGAACGGCTCCGGACATGGCCCCCAGACCTTGCCTCACGGGAAGCTAGCCGCGTATGGTTGTAGTTTCGCCGCCGACCTACCGTCGCGGAAGCACATTAAGAAGCGGACAGAATCAAGGGATGAGCCACGAAAAAGTACTAATTGTTGAGGACGAAGAGAACGAACGCACGGGTCTGGCTGAGTTAATTTTCTCCTGGGGGTATCGGGCCGAAACCGCCCGCGATGGTGTGGAAGGCCTGGAGAAGGCGGCCCAGTGGGTCCCCTCTATTGTGATTACCGACCTCAAGATGCCGCGTATGGGGGGCATCGAACTGCTGGAGCGACTGGCGGAACAATCCGAGGCTATGGCAGTGATTCTGGTCACGGCGCAGGGCACAATCGATAGCGCAGTGCAGGCCATGCGCATGGGCGCGTATGACTACATCACCAAGCCGATTGACACCAACCGCCTGCGCACCATGCTACAGAACGCAGCCGTACTGGTGGGAACGCGCGCCGAACTGGAGAGCGCCCGCCGCAAGCTGCGGGATTCGGGCTCGCTGGGCACGCTCCGAGGAGCGTCGCGCAAGATGCAGGAGATTTTCCGCCTCATCGAGATGGTTGCGCCGAGCACCGCGTCTGTACTGATTACCGGAGCCAGCGGCACGGGCAAGGAGTTGGTGGCCCGCACCATCCATCAACTGAGTCCCCGCCGCGAACGGCCCTTTGTCGCCATAAACTGCGCGGCGATTCCTGAGACCCTGATCGAAAGCGAGATCTTCGGCCACGAAAAAGGCGCCTTCACGGGAGCGCTGGAACGACGCACCGGCTGCTTTGAACTGGCTGAAGGGGGCACGATCCTGCTCGATGAAATTGGGGAAATGCCGGTAGGAACTCAGGCCAAGCTGCTGCGCGTGCTCGAGGACCACAAACTGCGCCGCCTGGGCAGCAAGGTAGAAACCGCGGTCGATGTACGCGTGTTGGCTGCAACCAATAAAGTTCCTGACGAAGCCGTCGCCAGCGGCGAATTGCGCAGCGATCTCTATTACCGGCTTAATGTGTTCAACATCCACATGCCTCCTCTGCGGGAGCACAAGGAAGATATCGGCGATCTAGTGCAGTTGCTCCTTTCAGAAATGAGCGCAAAACACTCCCGCAAGGTTGGCGCAGTAAGCGAGGCAGTGCTGAACCAGTTCAACAATTACTCCTGGCCGGGAAACGTCCGCGAATTACGCAATACGATTGAACGCGCGGTGATTGTCTGCGACAGCGGCATGATCGAGACCAAGCATCTGCCTCCGGGATTCGGCCACGCTCCCCTCCGCACTTCCGCCAATGATCCCGACGCGGTGCGCCTTGGCGTGGGCACGACCGTGGGAGAAGCGGAAAAGATGCTTATCCTCAAGACCCTGGAATCCACCAGCAACAACAAGACGAAAGCTGCGGAAATCCTCGGCATCAGCCTGAAAACCCTGCATAATAAGCTTAAGGAGTACGGCGGCGGTGCCCCGGACGCAGCCTCTGGCAAGGAGGAACAGACACAGTGATCAGTGTCCAGTGGTCAGTAGCCAGTGAAAAAGTTTCTAATGCGTCGTCACGTCGTCCGCATTGCAGGTTTCAACTGGCCACTGATCACTGATCACAGGCCACTGCTTTTCCATGCGACGCAAAACCATCATCGTGCTCGGCATCACCTTCATGGTCACAGTGATGGTGACTGCGTTCTCGTACCTCTACATCTCGCAAATCCTTCGCCAGCGCATAACCAATGCCTACGAAAGTGCCAGCCGGCTGACCCAGCAGCTCGCCTACTTCGCCTCGAATGATTTGCCGGATCTGAGCAGCACCCGCGTCGACACCAATGACCCCGCAGCGGTGCGGCGCGCACTCTCCGAATATCTGGCAATGGATACCAACATCCTGAACAGTCTGCAATCGGAGGTCGATCTTTGGCCCTTCGTCTACGATGCTTCCATCGTGGATGCAAACGGTAAGGTACTACTCCACACCAATCCTCAGCTGCTGGGCAAGCCGGTTGTCCCCCGGTTGGATTTTCGCAGCGTGATCGCCGCTCACTCCTGGGACCAACTCCGCCTGGTATACAAACCCGCGAAAGTCTACGACGTAAGTTTCCCGCTGCAGCTGAATGGAGCGCCCTTCGGCACGATCCACATCGGTGTTTCCACGGTCTTTCTCCAAAGTGAAATCACACCCCGCCTGATGCACGCCCTTTATTTCTCAATCACGTCGATTTTCGCTTCTTTGTTGCTCGCCGCTGGAGTGTCTAATCTCGCTCTCGGACCGCTGAAAAAGATCAGCCGGAACCTGGATAACGTCAGTCTGGGTTCAACCGGAGAACTCTCCGGCAACGAGTCGGAACACGATGAGTTCGGCCTGGTCACACTGAAGATCGCCAACCTGGGCCGGCAGATGCGCGACAGCCGCGAGATTTTTTCTGCCCTTAAAGACAATGTGGACCAACTCATGTCGAAGTTGCAGGACGGTTTGATGCTGTTCGCGCGAGACAGCCGCGTCGTGCTGGTGAGCGCGCCGGTGGAGCGCTTCCTCGGCAGGCCTCGAGTAGAGCTGCTGGGTAGAACCGTAAAAGAAGTTTTCTCTCGAGACACGCCGCTCGGAGCCACGGTTCTGGATGCTTTCGAATATAGGCGCACGCTTTCCCAACGCGAATTTGTCGCGGCCGCCGGCAGGCGCGTGCAGGTCTCTTTGGATTTTGTTCAGGAGAAGAGCACCCAGATAGGCGCCCTGCTGATCATGCGCGACGCCGAGTCCGTGCGCCGCATCGGGGACGAAATTGAGATGTCCCGCCGTCTCTCGGCCAGCGGACGCGTGACCGGCGGCGTCGCCCATGAAGTCAAGAATCCCATTAATGCCATCGTGCTTCATTTGCAGTTGCTGCAGAACAAGCTGTCGCAATTGGATCCGGACACCCGGCGTCACATGGATATCATTGGCAGCGAGATTCACCGGCTCGACCGGGTAGTGCAAACCCTGGTCGACTTT
Organism: Candidatus Sulfotelmatobacter sp.; assembly: GCA_035486795.1. Classification (GTDB taxonomy): domain Bacteria; phylum Acidobacteriota; class Terriglobia; order Terriglobales; family Acidobacteriaceae; genus Sulfotelmatobacter. The sequence goes on from DATHMS010000140.1 coordinate 22,266, forward strand.
ATGCGGGCTCGTGAGCTGCACCTGGTGGAAGTGGACCTCCGCCGTTTGCTCGAGGAGGTCGCGCTCCTCGCAGCACCGGACGCGGAACAGCATGGGGTCACCATCCGGCGTGAAATGCCTGAGGAGCCGCTTCTCGTCAAAGCCGATCTCGACTTCATGAAGCAAGCGCTGCTCAACGTCGTGCTGAACGGGATCCAGGCCATGCCTCAAGGGGGCGACCTCACCATCTCGGCGCGCCGTACCGAGCATGCGGCGGTCGCCGAGATCCGCGACCGAGGCATGGGCATTGGTGAGGATGTGCGGGACAAGATTTTTGAGCTTTACTTCACTACCAAGAAAGACGGCAACGGCATCGGCCTGGCGCAGACTTATCAGATCCTGCAGTGGCACTACGGATCGGTGGAATTTGAATCTGCGGAAGGTGATGGGACGACGTTTCGCTTTCGCCTTCCTCTGGCCACATCGAGTCTGCACTCGGAGCGCGAGGCCGCGGCCCACTCGAACCAGTGATCGGGCAACAGTGATCTGGCAACTTGAAACCCGATGTTTTCAGGACCACTGAACGGCGTAAGATTCGGGTAGTTCCGCCGCGTGGGGATTAAACATGGGTTTGGCTGCAATCCTTGGGATTTACTTGCTGACCGCCGGATGGTCCCCGCCGGCGATCCGCGGACTTGTGCCCCCAACCGCGGGTCAGTCACCCGCAGTCAGATCGTCAGACTCATCGACGCAGGGTCAGGGCGCCTCCGCATCCCAACCGCAGGGCGCGCCATCACAGGGCTCCGAACCGACACAACCGTTGCCTTCGCCGAGCGGTCAGACCCCGAATCCTCCAGCTCAAGCCAAGCCATCTCCCCCGAGGCCCCGACATCGTAAGAAGACTCCCTCGAATTGCTCGAGCGCCCCAGCTGCGCTGAATACTGCCGTCGCCAAGCCTGCCGATGCGGCGAATTCAACCGACTCCGTAGCGACCAATACGGGCTCGAACAATCCCGGTTCAAAGAATGCAGACCCTTCAGCCTTGAAACCCTGTCCACCGCCCAAGAAAGTTATTCGCGATGGAGGATCAAGCGAACCGAAGGTCCAACTGACGGGCGGGACAACCGCTCAACGGGCCTCGGACAAGTCTTCGACCGAGCAATTGAAGGTAGCGACAGAAGAAAACCTGAAGAAAGCTGAGGGACGCGAACTCAGCCCCACCCAGCGGGAGATGGTGAGTCAGATCAAAGAGTTCCTGGGGCAGTCAAAGGCGGCCGTCGCCGCGGGAGACCTGGAGCGCGGCCACAATCTCGCCCTGAAAGCGAACTTGCTTTCTGACGAACTGGTTAAGCCCTGAACCGAGACGTGGCAAGCTCCAGTGAGGGTTGACCGTCTATCTTCTCAACCAGATTTCAACTCTTCGATTTTTTTGCCTTCCCTCGGGAGTATCGTTCGAAGCAACGGCAAGTTGCGAGCCGAATCCCACCACCGTGGCCGCCTTCACACCCCGCTGCTCAAATTGCTGCGCCACGGCAGCGGCGCGAGCTTTCGACAGATTCTCCGTGACCTCCTTGCTATCGTCAAAACCGAGGAGTACCAGGTTGTCGCCGCTATAGTGCAGGTCTGTAACGAACGTAACGACACGAGTGAGATCAGCCACGGCTTTGTTGTCGAGTTCTGAACTGCCCTCACGGAAACGAAATCGAGCGACAACCGGTCGGAGCCGCTGGTCAAGCGGCGATAGTCTGCAGGCATGGCCGTCGAGCCGGCAGCAGCTGCGGCCGCGGAGACGTTCTGGCCAACAAAGCCGACTTCCGCTACGATGTTTTGCCCCATGCTGGAGAGAGCAAAGTCGACAAATCTGCCAGTCAGTTCCCGTCGCGGGTGCGCGGCCGTATAAAGAAACAAACGTCGCGAAAGAACGTAGTCCTCGGTGGCCACCGTAAAGGGAGTAGGCATGAACGCGGCAGCGCCATTCTCGTAAACGGCGATGGCTCGCGTCTCTTGAATGTAAGGCAGCCCAATGAAACCGATCCCGTTGGGATCCTGGGCAACAGAATCTGAAAGCTTGCGGCTGTCCTCGATACGCTTCGCCATCGCGGTCAACGCAGCGTTCCCGAGCACGAGAGTCCTGAATGTGTCGTAGGTTCCCGACTTGTCGTCGCGAGCATACAAGTGGATAGCAGCGTCAGGACCGCCCACCTGCTGCCAATTCCTGATCTCGCCCTTGAAGATTTGCGCGATCTGATCTTTTGCCAGCGCCTCCACCGGATTCTTCCTGCTGACGATAACTGCAATCCCATCCAACCCAAGGATGTGTTCGCACGCTGGAGAAGTCATGTCTCCCAGACCAGCTAATTGGGCCACCTCTTCTGTTTTGATTATTCGAGAGGCCAATCCGATATCGGCCGTGCCATTGGCCAGGTCTTCAAAGGCCACAGCCGAGCCGTGAGCATGAATCTCAATTGTTTTGGGAGCTTGATCACCGGGCAAGACGCCCTGCACACGCACTTCGTCAGCCCGATCGCCGGGGACGGTTTTCACTTCCGTTGCACCCTGCTGCTTAAGAAACCCCTCTGCCAGGGCGGGAGCCAGACCCTCGCCGATCGTATTGGATCCGCTCAGCCGGAGAATAATGCTGTCCGCACCAATCTTTGAACGACTATCCGGTCTGCCCAACCGGAGCCAGAAAAGGCCGGCCAAGGAGGCCAGAAGCAGCGCCCCAATCGTGGCGGTCGCGGGCGTTAGAATCTTACGTGCCGGCATAGGATGTCTTCCGGATTCAACGGTTGAGAGCGGGTCTAAGTGTGGTCAATGATTTTATCCGCGCCCGAAACCATGTGCACCGCTCGCAACCGCTGCTCCATGAGATGCGTTTAGGCGTTTTCCCCGCCGTTACTTTCCTTTCGCTCGCGCTGCGTTTACCTTGTTCAGCAGATCCTGCGACATGGCCTGCACTGGACCGGAAATCCTTACGGCCTCCACAAGGACGTCGCGTGCCTCATTCACCCGGCTAAGCTTGGCGTAAGCAAAACCCAGACGATAGAGCGCGATGGAGTACTGCTGATCATCTTGCCCTTTCAGCAATGCCACCGCCGATTTCAATTCGGGGATTGCTGCCGCCGTCTTGTCTTGCTTGAGGTAGGCGTTCCCAAGAATCGAATGCGCCACGCCGGCCGACAGTTTGCGTGACTTGTCGGCATCCGGATCATCTGCCTTGGCCACCGCGATCGCCTTCTGCGAGTAGGTCACGGCCTTGGCAACGCTGCCCGGCTTGGAGTCGTCAACGTAAGACCCGGCCAACAGCAGCAAAGCTGGCAGCGAGTTGGGATTCGCCGCCAGTGTCTTTTCTCCATACGCGACCAGCCGCGCCTGATCGTTCAACTGCCCCGGGCCCAGGGTATACATCGCGTAGCTTGAAACTTGATCCTGAAACTTCGAGTCCGGAAATGCCGTGGAGTATTTCTCGATGTCGGCCATGCGAAGTTTTGCGTCGTTCTCGCTGGCGATCACATTGAAACCCGCCGACTCCAGAAAATCGCAGTTGTTCTTGGTCGCGCTCTTGTCCTCTTCCACTTGTTTGCGGAAATCGTCGTCGCTCATTCCATCGGGCTTAGGCTGCTTGCCGATGGAGTTGCAGACTGCCCCGCCCCTCGCGGCATAGTCGATCAACTTCCCATTGTCCTTGGCCTGCTGCGCGACGCTGGCCTGCGACACCAGAATATCGAGGTTCCGCGGAGCCCCGGCGAGGGCCTTGTCTCCGTACTCGAGCGCTTTGTTCAGGTCGCCCGTGGTCTGGTAGGTCTGCGAAATCTGCCAGTTCCCATAAGCCACGGCCGCCGGGTTCGATGAGTATTTCTGCACGAAATCCTGGTACAAGGTAAGCTTTTTCGCCGCATCCTGTTCGTTCGAAATTGCCTGCAGATCGTGGTCTTCAGGCGTACCTGCGGGAATTACGATCTTGTCAGCTTGTGCGTTAGCCCGCGGCAGCATAGAGAAAAAGCAAAGAGTTGCGACAACCACCAGCGACCCGGCATAACCTTTCATAGGCCACCTCAGCAGCAAAGAACGGATCTCCGTTCCAAACAGCAGGCGAATCCTAGCGCTGAACGCGTGCGGAAGCAAGAAAGAACAGTGGTCAGTGGCCAGTGGTCAGTTAAGAAGGTGTCGTGCCAGAAAACAATCTGCTGGACACTGGCCACTGGCCACTGACCGCTGCCTCTGAGTTAAATTAAAAGAATGCGCGCCATCCTCGGCCAGCGTCCTCTGCGCTTCGTCTTTGCCGCCAACGTAATCTCCATGTTGGGCAGCGGCATGAATTCGGCTGCCGTGGCCTGGTACATCCTCGAAGCCACGCACTCGGAAATGGCGCTCGGCACCTTCGCCGTTCTGCAAACCATTCCGGCCATGCTCATGCTTCCCTTCACTGGAGTCCTCATCGATCGCGAGGATCGCCGCCGCCTCGTTATGTGGCTCGATGCCGTGCGCGCCGTGATTATCGTGACCGTGGCGATCCTCGCTTTTCGGCACCGCGTGCAGATCTGGCAGCTCTACTTGATGAATACCCTCGTCGCCGCCGGCTTCTGGATGTTCTGGCCTACGATCACCGCGCTGATCCAGGAACTCACGCCCGAAGGCCAATTCGTGCAGTCGAATACTTTTCTCTTAGCCGGAATTCAGGGAGGATGGCTCATCGCCGGCTCCCTCGTCGGCTTCATGTACAACCACATTGGCCTCGGCGGCGTGCTGCTGATCGATGTTTCCACTTACGTGGTCTCGTTCCTCTGCTATTTCGGAGTGCGCAAAGGACGCCACGTAGTGTTCCGCCCCGAAGAGCTCCGCGCTGATATCCTGGCCGCCGAAAGCCAGATCCAGCGCTTCTGGCGCGAGATGCGCGAAGGCCTGCACTTTCTCCGTGACCATCGTTCCGTGGTTCTGCTCGGCATCAGTTGGGCATTGTTCCTCGGCGCCATGATCACCGGAGTGGTTGTCACGCCTTCCCTGAGCGAGCGCGTTTTCCATGCCGGTGCGGTCGGCTACGGATGGCTCAACGCCGGCTGGGGCACCGGCGCATTTCTGAGCGCCTTGTATGCGCCGGCCATCATCGCAAGTCTCGGCGGACGTCGTTCGGTGGCGTTTTCCATGGCAATCATCGCTGCCTGCGTGGTTTGCGCTCCCGTCTCGCACTGGCTGGTCGCCGCCATTCTGCTGTATGCGGTGATGGGATCAGCCCGCGGCGTCGGCGGCATTGCCATGAATACGAGCCTGATGGAGATGGTTCCGAATCACCTGATGGGAAGGGTGCAAAACGCCTTCTATTTCTTCGGCACGTTCCTGCAACTGGTGCTTGCGCTCGCCGTCGGCGCGGTCGCGCACAAAGTCAGCCTCGTGGCGGCCTTCGCAATTCTGGCCTGCGTCTACGGACTGGCGTTTGTGGCGGCAAGCTGGCCAGTGGGAACCGCCCGCGCAGTCGAAGAGGTGAGCGTGACGAAATGAAGTCGAATCAACACAGAAGCACGGAAGCTACCACGCTGTCATCCCGACAGCGCGCTTTCTGCTTCGCTCGCGGAGGGATCTTAGCCGGCACGATCGCTGAGCGCCAGCCAGAGACACGACTCCGGCCAGCACAAGCGTTGGCTATCCTGCCTCTGTGGTAAATCCAGGCTTCCCGCTGTTATTCTTTCCCATTCCAAGGAGCACTCATGTCCTCAGACCTGCAAGGCCGTAACGCCGTCGTCTTCGGAGTCGCCAACAAGCGCTCGATCGCCTGGTCCATCGCCCAGGGACTGCACGCCGCCGGCATGAAGCTCGCCATCACCTACCAGAACGAGCGCCTGGAGCAGGAAGCAAAAGACCTGATTCTCTCTTTGCCTGGTGCAGAAGCGTACATGTGCGACGTCAGCAAGGACGAAGAAATCGATCGCCTCTTCGCCACACTCAAAGAGCGTCACGGCAAGCTGCACACGTTGGTGCACTCGGTCGCCTACGCTCCGGCGGACGAATTGAAGGGAGAATTCATAAACACTACCCGCGAAGGCTTTCGCATCGCGCTGGATGTGAGTGTGTATTCTCTAGTCGCCGTGGCCCGCGCAGCCGCACCACTTATGGAAGACGGCGGCTCCATCATCACGATGACCTACTACGCCTCCGAGAAAGTCGTGCCCCGCTATAACGTCATGGCTGTCGCCAAGGCGGGTCTGGAATGTTCGGTGCGCTATCTCGCCTACGATCTGGGGAAAAAGAATATCCGGGTAAACGCCATCTCCGCCGGACCGGTGAAAACCCTGGCCGCGCGCGGCATCTCAGGCTTCGGCGACATGCTCAAAGCCCACGCCGAACACGCCCCGCTCGGCCGCAATGTCGATATTGCCGAAGTCGGCTCAACCGGAGTCTTCCTCGCCTCCAACGCCAGCAGTGGCATCACCGGCGAAGTCATCTACGTCGATTGCGGATACAACATCATGGGGTTCTAGAAGGCCATCGCAGTTGGGTCGCCCTACTCGGAGCTTAGTCAACGACTAGGGACGGAGTAAGGATCCGCTACAGGCGCCGACCAGCGTTATGCAGATGTTGCGACGGCTACGAGCCAGCAAGTCTGGGCGCGGCTGAACGTTTCGTCCACCAAACGCCTGCAAGGACACACGCCAACGCCGGGATGAGTGCCTGTGCAAATATTCCAACGTAGTCGGCTGGGCTTGGGGATGTTATCCATCCGCGCCTAATCAACTTCCAAGCATTGAGACCTCCGCCGTATAAAAATAGCGCGGCAAGAACCCCGACCCAGACCAACGGCCTCTTCGTTTCCACCACCCACACCAACACGATGGATGCAACAGCCGCAACGAGTGCATCGGGGAATCCCCCCCATAGCCACATCGCCACGTTGCCTGCATTACCTGTGAAGATGAGTCGATTGCTCAGAGGGTTGAGCAACACGCGGATTAGAATCGCCAAGAGATTTGAAGCCTCCCAGGCTCCAATAACAAGTAGTGCGTTTCTCGCTGGAAACCGAGTCATTTGCATCTCCTAAGGAACCGACTGTCCCTTCCTGGCATCAGGGTCAGCTGAATATCCTGATCTTCCGCCCGTTCTCACCGTCGCGTTCCAGAGAAATCTCCACATCCCGCTCCCGAAGCAATCGCGGAAACTTCTCTCCCCACTCGATCAGCAAAACGCTTCCCTTCTCGGCACGCAGATCATCCAGCCCGAGCGTCTCCAATTCGCGCGGAGTATCGACTCGATAAAGATCAATGTGGTAAAGGTTGGCTCGCGGACCGCGGTACTCATGCACCAGCGTGAAGGTAGGACTGGTGACGTCTTCTTCTTCCGCCGCTTCGAAGCCCGCGGCGATTCCCTTGACCAGCGTGGTTTTCCCCGCGCCGAGATCGCCGCGCAGTAGAACGAGCTTCGGCGGAGCTAGCAGTTCAGTCAGGGTGCGCCCGAAAGCAATCGTTTCCTCGGCTGAGCGTGTGGTGATCTCTCGCGTCATCGTGAACAGTATAGCGAGGGCTGCGTTACCTGACAGATTGCGGAAGAACTCATGAAGGTGAGCAGCAACGTGGAAGAGCGGCGCTTCAGCGCCGCGTCACTCGTCATTAATAATTCGGGCTTCAGCCCCGGCGGTCGCAGGTTTGCATCATCGTGACACATTTCCCGCCTTCTAGATCGTCCTCGGCACATTGAATGCCGACGACTTCAGGCCCAGGAGGCTCCGGTCCGAAACGTGATCGAGAGACGTGCGCAAGCGGCGGTTGTCGTCATCCTCGAGCGCGACGAAGCGGAAGGGCTGGAGCACGACATCCTTCGCCTTTCGCATAGGGCTGAGGATCTCAGCCATGGCGCGCACCGGGCCCGATTGCGTTTGAAAAGCAACTTCCACGAAATCGCCTTCTCCCAACGGGCGCGGCAGTAGCAACAGCCCACCCGTAGCCGAAATAGTTTTGAGTTTAGCTTTAGCGTGCCGGCCATCTTCGAAACGAATCGCAGCCAGGACAGAAGCCCCTAGCTGGACCCGGGCCGCGCGCCGCGAAGGGTGCGGTTGGGGGAAGTGGGTCATAAGCTATCTGCACTATCGCACTCTCCCGGGACCGGTAACAGGTTACGGAAGCAGAGTGGCCGGATTCCCGCTCTGGACGCCTGTTCTGGACTGCCCAAGCTTCTGGAACACAAGCACTTAACTCCCGCAGTTACTATTCTGATAATGTCCCTCACGACGCAACGAAAGATTTTGGGACGATCGCGGGGGCGCCCAATTTCTCGTTCAGACAATTCGCTTGCCAGCGTCGAGATGGACGGAGCGTCGCTTCAGCCGTTCCAGCTCACCAGCTTCTCTCGCGCCGTCTCCCGCGTGCGCCGGAAAGCCTCCGGCAATCCCTTCAGAAGATCGGTCGCGACCAGCGAGTGCTCACCGACCCGCTCACGCATTACGTCGCCGGCAAGGCCATGCAAATGAACCGCCGCAAGCACCGCCGCAAACGCCTCAGTTGAATGCTGTGCGATCATTCCCGCAACCATGCCCGTCAGGATGTCTCCCGTGCCGCCGGTAGCCATGCCAGGATTCCCCGTCGTATTAACCCAGGCCTCACCGTCCGGCTGCACCACCAGAGTACGATGCCCCTTGAGCACCACGATAAGTTCATGCTCGCGCGCGAACTTCCGCGCCGTTCCCAATCGATCTTTCTGCACATCTGCAATGGAACATCCGGCCAGACGCGCCATCTCACCCGGATGCGGAGTGATCACCAAGGTCCGGCCCTTTCCGTTCAACTCACCCGTGTGGCCCTCAAACGCATTCAGGCCGTCGGCATCCACGACCATCGGGAGTCGAAGCCGCGCGACCAGACCCCGCACCATCTCTGCAGTCTGCGAATCTCGCGAAACCCCCGGCCCGATCGCGAGTACAGTCTTGCCTTTCGCTAACTCCTCGATCCGATCCCGCGCGCTAGTCGAGATTGTGCCCGAATCCGTCTCGGGCAAAGGCTCAGTCATCAACTCGGGATGAAATCCGGAAACCGTTCCCAGCACCGACTTCGGAGTCGCCACTGTCGAAAGCCCGGCTCCCGCGCGCAACACGGCCATCCCCGCCATCGCCCCTGCTCCAGCTTTCCCAAGCGATCCTCCGATCACCAACGCATGCCCGTAGTTGCCCTTGTTCGATTCTGCCGGGCGCGGCTCGACCAGCGGGGCGATATCACGCGCCGTGATTACGTTCAACTGCAGCGTCGAAATAATCGCCTCGGGCGGAGACCCGATCTCGGCCACAAAGGTCGGCCCCGCCGTCAGCAGACTGAACACGTGCGCCGGACGGGGCGCGGTAAAAGTAATAATGGCGTCTGCCCGGGCAATCGTCCCCGTCTGTGGGCCCACTGCGTCCGCATCCGCGCCGGACGGGATGTCCACCGCGATCACAGGAACCTGACTCGCATTCATGATCGCGATCGCCTCGGCATAGAGTCCGCTCACCGGAGCCTTGAAGCCGGTGCCCAGCACCGCATCCAGGTACAAGTCTCCGTGCAGGGAAAGCTGCAGTCGCTCACCCTTCAACTCCTCACTGGAATGCACCGCAATTGCCGGGGACGGTAACTTGCCAAACATGGCAGCCGCATCGCCCCGCAGCTCACCGGGGTCCGCCAGCAGAATCACCTGCACTTTCTTTCCCCGTTGATGCAGCCGCCGCGCCGCCACAAAGCCGTCGCCGCCGTTATTCCCTTTGCCACAGAAAACCACGATCCGACCCGCCGCGGCATGTTGCGCAAGCACATGGTCGGCGACTGCCACACCGGCGTTCTCCATCAGCGTGAGCGAAGATACGCCGAAGCGCTCGCTGGTAGAGCGGTCAATGGCTCGCATCTCTTCTGCGGAAACGATTCTCATAAGGTCAGTGGCCAGTGTTTAGTGAGCAGTGGCCAGTAAACACTCCGCGTTATTTGTTTGCCTTTCACTAGTCAGTAGCCACTGAGCACTTTCCTCCGACTATAAAACAAAAGCCCTCCGCGCTGTGCGAAGGGCTTTGACTTTACTGGCCACTAGTCACTGATCACTGGCCACTGCCTTTCTGCAGCGCCTGCACCCGGCTGTGCTTCACGCTGTAGGTGAAGTACACGATCAAGCCGATTCCCAACCAGCCACCCAGCCGGATCCAGTTCCACTTTCCCAGGTTGAGCATCATGTATCCGTTCGCGAGCACGCCGAGGATCGGCACCACAGGCACCCATGGCGTACGGAACGGCCGCGGCTGGCTGGGATTCGTATAGCGCAACACCATCACGGAAATCGACACAATCACAAAAGCTAGCAGCGTACCGATGTTCACCATCTTCCCAATTTCGTCGATCGGCGTCACGCTGCCCACAATCGCCGCCAGCAGGCCCACCAGAATCGTATTCTTCCACGGCGTGCGGAATTTTGGGTGCACAGCAGCGAAGAACTTCTTGGGCAAAAGGCCGTCATTGGCCATGGAATAAAGCACCCGAGTTTGGCCGAGCAACATTACCAGCATCACGCTCGTCAGCCCAGCCAGAGCCCCCAGCGTAATAATGTTCGCGGCCACAGTTAGACCCCGGTCGAGGAATGCGACGGCGACTGGCGCTTCGATATTGATCTGTTGCCAGTGAACCATGCCGGTGAGAACGCCGGCCACAGCGATGTATAAGACGGTACAAATTGCCAGTGAGGCGATCATGCCGATGGGCAAATCGCGCTGCGGATTCTTGGCTTCCTGCGCGGTGGTCGAGACGGCATCGAAACCAATGTAGGCAAAGAATATATAGGCTGCGCCCTGCCAAATCCCGCTCATGCCGTGCGGCGCATAGGAGTGCCAGTCCATGCCCCAGTTGGCGCGGCTGACGTAGTGCGAGCCCAGCCCAATCACGAACAGTACGACCGAGACTTTAATCACGACGATCCCAGCGTTAAACCGCGCGCTCTCTTTGATGCCAACGACCAGAATTGCCGTAATCACGAGCGCGATCAGGAAGGCCGGAAGGTTCAAACCGATCTCCGTTCCAAACAGGTGCGGAGCGCCCAGCAGGTCGTGAGCCCGCTGCAACAATTCAGGAGACTGCGCGCTTACGATCGCACTGACTCTATCAAGGAAATTCTGCGTGCCGGGTACCAGCGACGAATCTGACGCCTGCGCCATCTGCCGCGCGACGACACTCTCTGCGGTTTTCAGCGCCGTCCAGTGATCGTAGGCCAGCCACAACGGCATTTTGATGTGGAAGATATTCAGCAGCTCAATGAAGTGGTTTGACCAGCCTGAAGAAACCGTACTCGCGCCCATCGCATATTCCAGCGTAAGATCCCAGCCGATGATCCAGGCCAGCAACTCGCCCAGTGTGGCATAAGCGTATGTGTAGGCGCTGCCCGCCAGAGGAATCATGGCGGCAAACTCCGCATAGCATAACCCGGCAAACGCGCATCCCAAGCCGGAGAGAACGAATGACAATGTGAGCCCCGGACCGGCATACTGCGCTCCCAGCCCTACCATTACAAAGATGCCCGCTCCGATAATGGCGCCCACACCCAGAGCCGTGAGCTGGAAAACTCCCAGCGTCCGTTTGAGGCTGTGTTCGCCCGTCTCACGAGCTTCTTCCATTAGTAGGTTCAACGGCTTGGTTGCGAACAGATTTGCCATTCGTCAGGTTTCTCCTTGGCAGCTACGCCGATGCGCTCTTGGCAGCCGCGCTTCTCGACCACGCGTAATATACCGGGATGCCGAGCAGCACCACAATCAGCCCGGGCCACGTGAATTGCGGTTTGTAGAGCAATAGTACGACATCGATAAACAAAGCCATCAGAATATAAACCGCCGGCAGCACGGGATAGCCCACTGCCCTGTAGGGCCGTGGAGCGTCGGGATGCGTCCGCCGCAGCACAAACAATCCCACAATCGTCAGGATGTAGAAGACCAGCACCGCGAAGATGATGTAATCCAGCAGCTGTCCGTAGCTGCCCGAGATGCAAAGCAGGCACGCCCAAACCATCTGCACCATAAGCGAAACAGCCGGCGTCTTGTATGTCGGATGCAGCTTGGCGACACTGCGAAAGAACAAACCGTCCTTCGCCATGGCATAGTAGACGCGCGCGCCGGAAAGAATCAGCCCGTTATTGCAACCAAAACTGGAAATCAGGATTGCCGCCGCCATCAGCAGCCCGCCGACAGCCCCGAACATGTCAGTCATGACCGCGGTCGCGACGCGGTCTTCCGCCGCATACTTGATTCCACGTCCCAGAATCGTCGCCGCTCCGGCTGCCCCGTCCAGCGGCAAGGACATCAAATAAATGAAATTACAAGCAATGTAGAGCGCGATCACCACTCCGGTACCTAGCGCCAGCGAAAGCGGCAGGTTTCGGCTGGGATTCTTTACTTCTCCCGCGGTGAACGTCACGTTGTTCCAGGCGTCCGCGGAAAACAGCGAACCTACCTGCGCCACAGCTAGAATCGTCAGCGTGCCCACCATCACGATCGGACCGCCCACTCCCACCTGCACCGCGTGCTGGGCTCCCAGTCCCGAATTCCGCCAGAAATGTCCACTGAAGTTTGTCGCCAGCGCCTGCGCATTTCGTCCCAGCGCCAGGCCGAACAGCGCCAGCCCTAGCAGCGCCGAAACCTTGGCCGCGGTAAACACATTCTGAATCAGGACTCCGGTTTTCAACCCGAAGATATTCACCACAGAAAGAAACACCACCAGCAGGATGGCGACCAGGTTCTGCGTGTTGATTCCTACATCCATGTTCCCGAGAACCATCGGCCCCAGACGGATCGGTGGGACCTTCCAGATGTGCAGAATCCAGTTGGAAGAAGAAATCGTGGGAAAGAAAACTCCGAGGAACTTGCCGAAGGCCACACCCACCGCCGCAATCGTCCCCGTCTGAATCACCAGGAAAAAGGTCCAGCCATAGAGAAATCCCCACAGCGGCCCGAGCGCCTCACGCAGATAAACGTACTGGCCGCCGGCCCGGGGCATCATCGCCGCCAGTTCGCCATAGCTGAGCGCGGCCACGATGGTCATGAACCCGGCCACCGCCCAGGCGCCGATCAGTAGCGCGGGCGAATCCACCTCGCGGGCAATCTCCGCCGAAACAATAAAGATGCCCGAGCCGATCATCGACCCCATGACCAGCATGGTGGCGCTGGTCAGGCCCAGGCCCTTGACCAGCTCCTTATCTTGAGCGCTATGAACTTCCCAGTCGCTGCCGGCCGCCGGCTGCGTTGTCGGTGTACCCAGAGTCCCTCCTGCAAGACCACCCATTTCGCCTTGGAGCCGGACGGGAAGGGCATGGCTTCAGCCGTGCCGCAAACACTCACCAGCGATCGGGGCTTTAGCCCTGAGGTCATCTTGGCGAGCCGAACCCAAGGTCAAATGACTTTACCTCAGAACGCGGAAAAATTCCTCTGCTGATTTCCTGGGATCCCGTAACAGATCAGATATCACCGCCACGGAATCGGCCCCGGCCTCAATCACGGAAGCCGCATTGGCACGCGTGATGCCTCCAATAGCCACCAGCGGCTTTCGCGTCAACGACCGCGCCCGGCGTACCCCTTCAAGGCCCACCACGGGATCGGGCCGGTCTTTGCTGGAAGTCGAAAACACAGGTCCGATGGCGAGATAGTCAGCCGAGGTCTTGTCCGCTTCGGCTACCTGCTCTGGATTATGCGTCGAAACCCCAAGCCAGCGCTCAGGGCCAATGATCCTGCGAACCGATTCCGCAGAAAGGTCGTCCTGCCCAACATGCACCCCGTCGAACTCCGCTACGAGGCAAAGATCCGTCCGGTCATTCATGATGAGTTTCGGCACGTGTGGTGCGGGTGCCCTCGCCCGCACCTGCCGGCGCAATTCGCAAGCCTGCTCGAGCATCACTCGCGCATCTCCGGATTTATTGCGGTACTGAATCAAGCTCACACCGCCGGACAGCAGTTCCTCGGCCGCAGTAATCAAGCCCTGAGTGCTGGGAAAACAACCGGCATCGAGAATGGGATACAAGCGGGGAAGGACGGTCATGCGTTGTTCGATGCAGGAGCCTTATCGCGAGAGCTCACAAATCCAATTGACTTCCCAGGTCTTGCCGCCGTCCGGCGAGAAAGACTGCTCCATGTGCGCAGACTTGGGCGAAATATTGAGCCAGACATAGCGCACAAGAATGGCGCGTCCTTTGTATTCCTCCTGATCGAAAAACTCACCGCGATTCCCGGTAAAGCCTCCGACCACGGGAGGCAGACCAAGAGTCCCCTTGTCGAGATCGACGAGATAGATGCTCCACTGATGCGAAGTGGGATTGTAGAGGCGCAGCGTCTGTGCTTTGATGTGAAGCTTCTTATCAGCGCCGGTCACGTCGAACTCTTCGAAGTTCGCGTTGCTGTCGAGAAGCTTCTTATGATTCGAGATTCCGTCGTACTCGACCCAGACATCGGATTTATTAAGACGATCCGGAAGCCGGCGGACGTGCGCTTTCCAGTCGCCGATGAGGAAGTCAAAGTCGTGAGAACCATCGCGCTGCGGCATATCTGCCGGATTGGAAGGCGTTTGCGCTCGAAGCGAAACAGTGAGCGCCATGCCGACCGCCACGACAAGAAGGAGTGGCGCCGGGGCCCCGAGTTTTCGGACATTCATCGCAATTTCGTCCCTCCCAGGCTATTGTAGACACGCTCAATTAACCGGAATGATCAGAAGCGCGAACGGCGTCCCGCCAAACTGAACGAACGGCTTGTGCGTATCCGGCTCCGCCTGCCCTGACGGAAAACCGGAGGAGCTTGCGACTCGCGCATTCAGGATCATGATGTGCGCAGGTATTCGAACGTAGTCCTTCTGGCCGGGCGCTAATTTGGCCGCTTTAGGATCTATGTTGCTCCACGATGATCCGCCCTCCAGCATGTAGGAGTATCCGACATGGTCCGGATCCGGCTCACGTCCAGCTAGGTAGTCCTCAATCCACTCCAAACCGTACTTATCAAAACACGCAGGATGATGCGCTATGCCATCCTTACGCGCATTCACATCTCGGATGATGCACGTCCAGCCGTTAGTTCCTGATCGCAATTCCTCTCTGCGCCCCTGATCTCTGAAGATTATGACCGATGCCTGCGCAGCGATCGATGCCGGTGCAGCCGACAACGCTTGAGATATTTCGCTTTCTGATTTACTCGATTGGCTTGCCGCGCTCAGAACAAAAATGCCGATTGAAGCGAAGACAGCTATTCTGGT
>DATHMS010000141.1:0-2756 GCA_035486795.1 Candidatus Sulfotelmatobacter sp.
CCAGCATCTGGTCGATCTGCGTGTTGCCGACGCGCTCGCCGAGTCCAATGGCGCATCCGTGGACGCAATTTGCACCGGCGATAATCGCGGCCATCGAATTGGCAATCGCGAGACCGCGATCGCTGTGACCATGCCAATCGACGCGAACTTTTTCTCCCGACGGCTTGACGACTTCCTCGATCACGAAGCGAACCAAGGCCAGTGCTCCCATTGGGGTCGCGTGCCCGGCCGTGTCGCAAATGCAGACCGCGCGCGCGCCGCAGCTGATCGCCGTCGCATACAAGCGCTTGACGGTTTCGGGATCGCAGCGGCTCGTGTCCTCTGTGACGTACATGACATCGAGCCCGAGCGAGACGGCATACTTGATGGCCTTCTCGGTGGTTTGAAGCAGGAAGTCGTCGGTCCAGCCTTCGGTGAAGCGCCGTATCGGGCTCGATCCGATGAAAGTCGCGGCCTCGATGGGTAGCCCGGTCTTCTGCACGATTTCGGCGATCGGGCGAATGTCGTTCTCGTGGGTGCGGGCCGCGCAGTTGGCCTGAATCTTCATCTTATGCGCGACGATTTCTCGAGCCAGCGCGGTCACGGCTTCGACTGCGCGCGGGCCGGCCCCGGGCAGGCCGAGGTCGAGAGCATTGATCCCAAGCTCTTCCATCAGGTGAAGGATTTCGATCTTCTCGGGGATCGAGGGATCGCGGACGCTGGGCGATTGCAGACCGTCGCGCAGGCTCTCGTCATTCATCAGCACCGGACCAGGCGGCTTGAGTCCCGGCGGGTGATTCTTGTTCCAGTCGTAGATGAGGTCAGAGGTGTTCATCGGGCAGCTTCAAGCGGCGAGCTTTGAGCAGTGAGCGAGCTTCGCGGCTCTCGCAAGATTAAATTTTGTCTCTCATCCCAACGCTGCAGAAAATCGCAAAAGCTCAACGCTCGTAGCTCATTGCTCCCAACTATTTTTCCTTCGGTGGCAACGTCAGGCCGAATACCGAAATCATCCCCTGTCCCGCGACGTTCGTCTTCGTCTCGCCGGGCGTGGGCAGGTACAGGGCCTTGCAGTTTTCACAACGATACACTTCTGCTTTTGGTCCCCAGGCTTTCTCGACGTCGCCACAATCGCGTTCGACCACGTCCGTCATATAAAACCAGAGCTTCAAGTGGCCGCCGCAGAACTTTCCCTTGGCGTCTTTTTCGTTGCAGGCGCGCTGCCCGGCCTTCTTGGTTTTCACCTTGTGATTGGGAAGTTGGGGAACTGTTTCAGAACCGGAAGTGGTGACTTCGCCAGTGGCCAAAAGAAGTACCCTCGTTCAAGCGGCAACAGCCGCCGGATTCGGCCTTACGCCGTCATTGTAACCGAAACAACAGCGCCCTCGCCTCTGCTAATCTGTAGCATCCAGTACATTTAAACGGGCGTGAAGCCCAGAGAAAGAATTGATGATCACAATCGTTTCAGGACTGCCGCGCTCGGGCACATCGTTGATGATGCAGATGCTGGTCGCAGGAGGAATGTCGGCTCTTTCTGACGGCGAACGCAAAGCGGACACCGACAATCCGCGGGGATATCTCGAGTGGGAACGCGTCAAGCAGCTGCCGGGTGAGCCGGGATTGATCGCGGAAGGTGAAGGCAAAGTCGTGAAGGTCATCTCGCGGCTGCTGCTCTCGCTGCCGGCGGGGCACGAATACCGCGTCATTTTTATGCAACGGCCTTTGCCCGAAGTGCTGGCGTCGCAGGATCAGATGATGCGGCGACGCGGGACCTTTAAAGAGGGCGCGAATCCGGCGATCATCGCCGGCGCCTTCGAAAAGCATTTGAAGGAAGTGTATGCCTGGTTCGATACCAAGCCGTATGTGAAAGCTCTGCGCGTTCCGTACCACGATGTGCTGAACCAGCCCAGAGAAATCAGTCAAAAGCTAACTGAATTTCTGGAGATTCCCCTAATCCTGGAAGCGATGGTGCGGCAGGTGGACGCGTCGCTATATCGCAACCGCGCTGGCTCATAATGGAGACATAATATGGCGAGAACCGCGAAACCTTCTGCCACAAGATCCCGATCTTCGCAACCGAACTCAGCGCAGCGCAGCGTCGTGAGCCGGGAAAATGCCGAGCACTATCGCTGGGGCACCGACTGCGATGCCTGGTACATGGTGAACGACGAACAACTAAGCGTGATCGAAGAAGTCATGCCCGCGGGCGCGGCCGAGATCCGTCACCACCACGAGAAGGCGCAGCAGTTTTTCTACATCCTGAGCGGAGAGGTTCTGATGGAAGTGGAAGGCCAGACCACGCTGGTAGCTGCTGGCACCGGCATTCGCATTATGCCCGGACAGCGTCACCAGATTCGAAATCCATCGTCGAGTCCGGTGCGGCTGCTCGTAATTTCGCATCCCAGAAGTCACGGGGATCGATTCAACGAATAAGCCTTCGGACTACAATCGGCTCACAGTTGCTTCCGTCCGATTACGCCTGCAGATCGTAACGCTCCACGCAGACGTGTGCCGAGCGCGCGCGCGAATTGCATATCCAGAAATCCGTCCATCTGCCGGCGGAAGGTTTCTCCATAGCCGTACCACCAGACTTTTTTCATTCCGGGCATCCGGTCGACGTCGAGATATTTCACGCGGACCATTTCGTCGAGACCGAAGCGTCCGTGTGTACGGCCGACGCCACTGGCTTTGACTCCGCCATGCGGAGCTTCACTGATGCCGAAGCAGGAGATCACATCGTTCACCATGACGGTGCCCGCATGGATACGGCGGGCCAACCG
>DATHMS010000142.1:0-10868 GCA_035486795.1 Candidatus Sulfotelmatobacter sp.
CATCCTTCAAGCACCGGCCTCTCTTGCCGTTAGTCCAACCCCGCCTACGACTACCCAGTCAGTCGCCTCACGGCCCTACGGTGCTGAACCTATCCAGAGGAACCACAATGTCGTTGCTCAAGGTCAGCATCTTAATACGAAGAAACTTCTCCGTTGGCGGGGCCCATTTCAAATTCCG
This sequence comes from Candidatus Sulfotelmatobacter sp., assembly GCA_035486795.1. Classification (GTDB taxonomy): domain Bacteria; phylum Acidobacteriota; class Terriglobia; order Terriglobales; family Acidobacteriaceae; genus Sulfotelmatobacter. Next base: position 179 of record DATHMS010000142.1, read on the forward strand.
GAACACCTTCAGCTTCATGTTATGCGTCGGCAAATCCGTCCCCTCAATCGGAAACACCCCCAACGGCTCGAAGTCGGAAGTTGCCACCATTTCCCGCAGGATTTTCTGCGACTCGAAACGCAGCGGCTCCCCCTCGGTCACGACCACAAACCGAATCCCGTAGCGCCCCATGAGATCCTTGATCTCCTGCTCGCTATGCACCAATTCAACCGTGCCACCACTCTTTTTGATTCTGTCGGCATACAGAGCCTTGCGCAACACCATGAACCGCCGGCCCGCATCCCCGCTGCGAACAAAGAAAATAAAGTCGCCTGGAAGATAGCCGTCATAGAGCACGATGCCCGCCTTCTCCTCGACCACTCGCTCGGCGGCCGCTGCGTAACCCGAAACGTAGGGCCTCTGAAACCTCCAGGCGCTGGCCAGGACACCAGCCAGGACGCATAGCGCCGCAACGGTTGCGACCACGCGCATCACCGGAGTACGAAAGAAACAGGTCAGGCATCCAGCCGCGAAGTAAAGGAATGGCGGTATCCAATAAATCGCGTATCGAGCCTCTTTGTGACCTATGAACGTAAACGTCAAGTAGCACGCAACAATCCAGCTCAGCATCAGCAGCAGCGTCTGGGAACTTTCCCATCGGCGGCTGGTCACGATGCCCACGATGCTCAGCCCCAGAAGGATCCAGCCGAGATGGCCAGGCAAGGCTTGCCAGTAATACAAAAACTCATTCGCCCGCGAGCCCGACTGCGGCGCCTGTCCCAGGTCCATCGCAATGGTCTTCCAATGCATGAGATAGACCACGGTGTAGAACGGCGCGATCAGCACGCCGGTCAAGGCGGCGGCTCCCAGGACTTCAGGCTTGAGAAAAAATCGCCATCCCTTGAGCGTCAATCCTGAAAACAAACAGAAGGGCACGAGATAGACGGCATTCTGCTTCGTCAGCAGCGCGGCGGCAGCCAGCACGGCAAAGAGATACAGATCCAACTTTTCCGCGCGCAACAGATAGCGCGCCCAAAACAGCGTAGCGGCCAGGCACAAGGCCAGCACCGGAATCTCCAGCATCACGGTCTCTTCGAAAAGCAGGATGGAAGGCAACGCACCCAGCAGTGCCGTAGCCAGCGCGGCCGTCCAATCATTTTGCAGCTCTCGTACCAGCAGGAACCAACACGTGAGCGCCAACAGCGCAAAAAACAGGATAGCCAGCCGCGCCGCGACCACGCTCGGCCCCAGGATCAGGAAAAACAATCCCTCGACGCCATAGAACAACGGCGGCCAGTGCAGTACTCCCGAAAGCGCCGGATATTGCGCATAGTATTCATACGTGTACTGCTTCGGGTGACTCAGCGGATGATCGCGAATCAAATCGGCCACAAACAGTCCGGTCACGGCATGCTGCGTTTCGTCCACGTTGTAGCTGAATTCGCCAACGCGGATTCGCCGCACGATAAGTACCGATGACAGCACCAGAACCAGCACCAGCAGCGCCGTAGAACGGCGCGTCCACGAGCGAGTGGGACAGCTCGAAGCAACCTCGGGCGGAGCTTGCACTATCGTCGCCGTCATGGTCTCCACGCCGCCTTCCGGCCGGTCACAAAGTTCGCAAACGCCACCACTGCCGCTGTGTTCAGAAGGACGAAAGTGAAGGCCGCGTCCGCCACCCGGCGGATCGGCCCACGCGCCAGGTGCGCAGCCGCCAGCCCACTTAAAAGATAAAACGCCAGCTGCAATGCGAACACGACGCGATACATGGGGCGCTGCAGAAATGCCGACGCCACCAGCATCCCCCCGAGTGCAAACGGAGAAATCAAACGCATCAGCTTGTGGCTCACAAATTCAAACCGCGCCGGATTCGCCTTGGTCAGCAGCCACGGGGCCAGCCGCACCAGCTGATAGTTGCCATTCAGCGTCCTCACCTTACGCGCGAATTCCCGGTTTCGCCCCATATCCGCCACATCCCAGGCGCGCGCGCGGGCATCGAACAAAACTCGGTGTCCTCCGCGCAAAACGCTCATCGGAATGAACACGTCGTCCAGAATGGTGTCCTCAGGAAGTGTCGGCAGCAGTTCCCGTCGAGCCGCATACAGGGCTCCGGTAACACCCACCACCGATCCCGACTTGGCCTCCAACTCCCGCACTCGCTTCTCCACCCGCCAGTAAAGACCTAGACCGCGGTTCGTCTCTCCCGCCGCCGGATCTCCCAGCATCAGTTCCCCGCTCACTGCGCCGACGGCGGAATCGGCGAAATTCTCCAGCAGCAATCGAACCGCGCCACGCTCAATGGTCTGGCGCACATCGGTAAAAACGACGATCTCTCCCCGCGCCCCGCCAATTCCCGTATTCAATCCTGCAGCCTTCCCTTGCGCCCGATGGTTGTAGATCACCTGCACTCGCGGATCGCGCATTTGCTCGGCCAGAATCGCATCGGTTCCGTCTGTCGAACCATCGGAAACGACCACAACCTGCAGCCGATCTCCCGGATAATCCAGCTCCAGTAGATTGCGAATCTTCCGGGCGACAGTCGCTTCCTCGTTACGAACCACCATTACGACCGACACCGGCGGCTCACAGATTCCCCGCAGCACCGGCCACGGATGCAACCATCCCCGCAACCACAACCACAGCGGATACCCCGCGTAGGTGTACGCCACCACCAGGGCCGACGCCCAGAACACCCAGATCATTTGGCGCCCCGGCCCAGCAACACAATCTTGACGGTTTGGAAGACGATCCAGAAGTCCAGTCCCACCGAAGCGTTCTTGATGTAGAACAAATCGTATTGCAGCTTCTCCCGCGCGTCCTCCACGGTGTTTCCGTACTTGTACTGTACCTGGGCCCAGCCGGTGATACCCGGGCGCACCGTGTGGCGGACGCCGTAATAGGGAATATCCTTGCTCAGCCTCTCCACAAACTCGGGCCGTTCCGGACGCGGTCCCACAAAGTGCATGTCGCCTTTCAGTACGCACCAAAGCTGGGGAATCTCATCGAGCCTCGAAGCGCGCAGGAATTTTCCGAAGCGCGTGATCCGGGGATCGTCATCAGTGGCCCAGGTCGCGCCCGTATCGGCTTCCGCGTCCTTCCGCATGGTGCGAAACTTGTAGCAGAAAAATGTCTCGTTGCCTCTGCCCACCCGCCGTTGGTGATAAAACACCGGTCCCGGGGAAGTCAGCTTCACGCCCAGCGCGATGAAAGGCAGCAGCGGCAGCGCGAGCACCAGACCGATCAGCGCCACTGAAAAGTTCAGGATACGCCGCACAATCCGGAAGAAAGTACTGAAGCGGAACCCGTCGGCAAAAATCAGCCAACTGGGATACAGGTGTTCGACCTCTATTTTTCCCGATATTTTTTCCAGCCAGTTGGTCGCATCTTCCACCTTTACTCCTGCCAGTCGCAGATCAAGCAATTCCTCTACGGGGAGCATCCCGCGCCGGTCTGACATCGCCACAATCACGCGATGCACACCCTTCTCCCGTGCCAGCCCCAGTAAATGGTTAGCCACACTGTCGCGCGTCAATTCGGGTTCGATCGTGATAGGCTGCGGCAGCTCCTGAGGTTCTATCTTCTCCTGCAGGAGCGCCACCTTCATCTGAGAACCCCCCGAGCGACGATCCGCCGACTGCAGATCGGCCAACTGCACGTCCGGCGACTGCACGCCAGCCAGCGCTCCCCACTCAGCACGCCGTGGCACGCGGCCTTCAATCTCGGCCGGTTCCTTCCGCGAGTGGTCGCTTGCATTGACGATTTGCCCCGTCCACCCGACCACTTCGATTCCAACTCTCCCGCTTTGCTGCAGCCCTTTCAGCAGCCGCTGGGCCCGTTCTCCCGTGCCCAACACATAAATCCGCTCGCGGAAATAGCGCTGCTGAACCAGCCAGGAATATGTGGCGCGCCACGCGAACAGCGTAAAGGTCAGAATTATCAAACCCGCCAGCGAAGAATCGCGCGGCAGAAAATTATGGTTTGGGAGGAAATATCTGTAGAGATAACCCACGGCAGCCAGTGACAGCGCCACCACCGCCAGCACCATCAACAGGCGCGATACCTGATCCCACTTGGTCCCCAGAGTGGAAGAATCGTAGAGGTCCAACCCGTGAGAGATCATCAGCACAATCCCCGTCACGAGCAGAATCTTGAGGAACTCGCCTTCAATGAACAATCCATTGCTGAGGCGCAGCAGCCAGTAGTCCTGGCCGCTCACTATGGTCCCCAGTACAAACGAAAGCCACACGATCAAGGTTTCGACCGCCAGCAGTACTAGCGTTCGTACCGGGAAAAAGACTCTGAAGAGTCGGATCACTTCCCCCCCTAGGCCTTGGTCGTGGTCGTCTTCTTCTCGTAGGCTTCGTAGTAATAGCGCGCGTACGGTGCCGCATCCTGGGTGGTGCCGTTGAGTACAACCCCCACCAGGGCCTGATCGGGAAACTCCAGACGAGCCTTGCGAGCCGCGTCAGACGGCGTTGAATTCGAGCGCACCACGATCAGCACTCCATCGCAGGCAGTGGCCAGCAGACTGGCATCGGAAACCGGGACGGCCGGCGGCGAATCGATGATGATCCAGTCAAACAGCGATCCCACCCGCTGTACCAGCATTTTCAGCCGTCCATTGCCGACCAGTTCTGCCGGATCTTCGATGCCGTCGCCGCTCGGAATGAAAAAGAAATTTTCCATCGGCCCCTGTTGCATGATGGAAAATTCGTCGTTTTTTCCCTGCAGATATTCCGAGAGACCAGGCGCCGGCTGCGTGCCCAGCACGGTGTGCAGGCGCGGACCGCGCAGATCGGCGTCGATCAGCAGGACGCGTCGTCCGTGTTGCCGCACGATCACCTGTGCCAGGTTCGCCGCCGTGAATGACTTCCCTTCCTTGGGTAGAGCGCTGGTCACCAGCAGCGTCTTGAGCGTCATCTTTTCGCGCATGTGGTAGAGCCGCGACCGCAGGGTGCGAAATTCCTCAGTGCCGCGCACGCTGTCGTCCCCGTTCATAAACAACATGGTTTCCATGTCGGGGTTCCACGCCACTTGCGGGCACCGGGCCAAGAGCATCTCAACGCTGAACGGACTGGCGAATGCAGCCACCCCGGTGCGTCCACCCGCCGCTGGATTCTCGGTAAATACCGGCGGATCCGTCAGCGGGGCAGTGGAGGAGTTTGGCTGCACCGCCACCCCCTGGGTCGAGGCCCGATCCTGCTCGGCTTTCTTCAACGCTTCGTGAATGCGGCTCATAGTTTCCTTTCGTCGGGGAGGTCTTTTTCTTCCTGGCGCAAGCGGTCAGCCAGCGAGGCCAGCGACCGCAACGCGTCCACTAGATCAAACTTGTCTGTTCCCGGGGTTGACACCGGCGCCGTCATCGCACCCGAAGTGGTGTTATCGCCGAGATCGAAATCCCGCGCCACGCCATCCACTACCGCGGGGGCAATAATCTTCTGCTGATCGACGAACGCGCTGACCAGACAATGTTCGCAGAGCAGGTTAATCACGCGCGGAATTCCCGCGGCGTATCGGTGGATCGCCACCAGCGCCTCGGGTTCGAAAATCTGCTGCCCGTTGGAACCGGCAATACGCAACCGCTGCTGCACATACGCCTTGGTCTCGTCGAGGGTTAGTGCATGTGTCTTGGCCCGCAGCGTCAGCCGCTGCCGCAACTGGCGCAGTTGGGGCTGCTTCAGCTTCTGTTCCAGCTCCGGCTGCCCCACTAGAACAATTTGCAGCAGCTTCTCGGTGAAAGTTTCGAGGTTGGTCAGCATGCGGATCTCTTCCAGCACTTCGTCGGAGAGGTTTTGCGCCTCATCGACAATGAGCACCGCCGTCTCCCCGGCCCTGTAGCGATCGAGCAGCCAGTTGTAGAGCCGCAGCAAGACCTGGCTCTTGGCTCTCGAATCGCACGGGATGCCGAAATCAGCCATCATGTAGTCCAGAAACTGCGGTACGTTCAGACGCGAATTGAAAACGAATGCCGTGGCCACCTGCTGCAGGCGCAGCCACTCCAGCAGCTTGTTGATGAGCGTGGTTTTGCCCGTGCCCACTTCGCCCGTGAGCAGGACAAAGCCCTTGCGGCTCTGGATTCCGTAGGTCAGACACGCCAGCGCCTCCTCCGTGTGCCGCGTCAGAAACAGATAACGCGGGTCCGGATTGACGTTGAACGGATTTGCCCGTAGTCCGTAAAACTCTTTATACATAGTCGTCCCTTGAGCCCGCCTTGCTTAAGCTCCGATCGTTTCCTTGTGTTCGTCCGGACTCTTGTTCCGATTCCAGAAATCGAATTTGCTGTTCGTTTCGTTCTCCTCCAGCACGCCGATCCAGGGCACGGCAACCAGCAGTGGCAATTCCAGCGCTGCTTCGGCATCGGCCTCCGTACGAATGGAGTTGTCGCGCAACTCCAGCCACAACGCGAGCCCGCATCCCAGCGCCAGTCCGGCTGCCAGGCCGCCAGCCGCAAACAACAGACGGTTGGGGAAGTCCGCAGTGTCGGGCAGGCTGGCCGTGTTCAGCGCAAACATGCGTTCGCCCTCGGACTGGTTGTTCATATTGACCGTCAGATCTGCCGAATTCTTTTTAGCCAGCAGATCCTGGTAATTCTTCTGGGCGTTTTCGTAGTCGCGCGTCAATCCCTTGTATTGTTCCTCGACGCTCGGACTGAGCGCCACCTTCCCCTGGTAGCCCGCGATTTCCTGCTCCAGTCGCTTCTGGTCGCGCGTAGCCGCCGTAATCAGGTCTGAGTACTGGTGAATCTGCAACCGGAACTGGCGAATCTCTGCCGGTTCTGCGGCCGAGGCCGCTTGAGTGCTCGCGTCGCCGGCAGTGGACGTGGCCTTGTTGATTTCGGCCAGTTTCTTTTTTACTTCGGCGATGTCGGCCTTCGTCTTAATGACATCCGGGTGGTCGTCGGTATAGCGCGCCTGCAATCCCAGCAGCAGCGTCTGCAGGTCGGACAATTGTTTTTCCAGGGTCTGGGGATTGGTGGAGGACTGCGACGAATTCCATGCCCCTAGTTGCTGGGCCAGCATCGACTCGGTGTAAGCCTTGTCCTGCTGCGCCCGGTTCAGGGTTTGCGTGTTCGCTTCCAGCTGCGAATTTAGCCCCATCAGAATTTTCAGGTTGTTTTCTTCGTCTCCCGGAAGCTGTCCCACGTACTGTTTCTTGAAAGTCGCCAGCTTCGAATCCAGATCATCCAGATTGTGCTTGGCATCTTCGAGGCCCCGGCTCAACACGTCGCTGGTACCCTTGGCCATCGCCTGCTCCGACTTCAGGTTCTCGTCCACCAGAATAGTTGTGAGCTCGTTGCAGATTCGCTGCGCTTCGCGGGGGCTCCTCCCGGTGTAGTCCAGAATGAAACCCGGCACCGGACTCGAACCCGGCTTGGGCGTTTTGGCACTCGCGGAGCCGATCGCCGACAGGTCCGTCAGCACCGGCTCGACCTTCACTCTCAGGCGAATGTCGTCCATGATCGCGGCCACTTCCTGACTGCTTTTGCCAGGGTATAACCTCTCCACCATGGGCTGCAGATGGCTCTCACTCAGCATCTCCTGCCCCAACGTGGCCACACGCGCCGTCAGATCCTCGGTAACCACCGGCTCCACCATCTTCTCCGGCACTTTCTGACTCTCCACCAGGATCGTCGCCTGCGAGGTCCACTTCGGAGTGAAGGTGTAGGAAACCAGAAATCCCACCAGCGGCGCGAACAGCGCCGGAACCACGATCACTTTCAACCGCCGGCGCAGCATTGAAAGATAATCGTCCATCGTTAATTCGCGATTCTGTATCATGCTCGTTTTCCTTTTCCTTCTGACCCGACGTCCCCCTCCTCAGCGTTCGCCCAGGAGAAGATTCTCGAGCCTCTGAAATCAATCCAGCCGCATCGGCCGGGGCGTCCAATCCAATCCAAACGTCGCCACACTGCGGTTCCCAATGCGGCTGCAGGCGGTGCCACTGGGACAGTAGTTATGGTCAAACGACAGCTCGTTAAACTGGTAACTGACATAACCATGGAAGTCTCGTCCAAAAGACCGGTGCAGACCCGCTCCGATGTAACCGAAGCTGTAGGTGTTGGCATCATTGGCCGGACAGATGTTCTGGCCTCCCGGACTGCACGCGGTCCCTTGCTGTGGCGTCAGTGGCTGTATCCTGGAGTTGTGCGAATATCCGAGGTCGGCGAACGCATTCCATACCCGCGTAAGAGGGCGAGTCGCAGTCAGATGCACAATGTCGCTTTGCGCTCCTGCAAAGAATCCTGAGCCGCTGGTGGTGAAGCGCCTGTAGGTTAGATCCAGCGCGGTTCTGGTCAACTGGTAACGCAGTCGAGCTTGCGCCGCCACTCCCAATCTGGTGTCCTTGACAGTAATGGGGATCAGTGTGGTTCCTGAGACTGTGTAGCTTGGCAGGTCGAGAAAAGTAACCTGCGGTCCAGCCCCTAGCAGCAAATCCATTCGTCCCGAAATCCGGTGGCCGTAGAGTCCCTGGACAATCTGCGTATGAAACGCCGTTCCCACCACCGAAAAATCGAACCCCTGATATCCGTACACCAGCGCGATCTGGGTATGCGATGTGAGAATGCGGTTGTATCCCGCCTGGGCAGAAACCTGCGAACTGCCGATAAAGGAAGTGCCGTCGAATCCGCTACCGTAAAAATGCGTGAAGGCGTATCCCCCGGCAACCGTGATCGCTGACTTAGGCGTGAGATTCTCCTCGACCTCGCCGATGCTCACGTCCAAAATGCGGGGAGCTAGTCCTAAAGTTCCCAGGGCCGCGCCACTGGCAAAAAGGCCAAAAGAGGTGCTGCCCAGCGACCCGATCCCCTGTGAACCCAGAGAGCCATAAGAACCTCCGAAGTTGCCTTCGGGCAGGTAGCTGAAGCTGTCGCGCACCGAGAGTTGACCCCGCTTCCAGGTAATCTTCTGCTGGAGATCCATTTGCTGCAGCGACTTCAGGCCTTGTCCCTTCAGGTTGTAGTAGCCCACGCCGCCGACATAATCGAGCCCCAGGTCGTAGTGACTCCATAAGCGCTGCAGGGTCACACTGCCCAGCGCCCGGGTGACAGAGGTGACCTGTTGGCCGCCCACACCGTTACCGGCATTCGTATCCGCTGATTCGCTGACGGTCGCACCTGGCTGCAGATAGCTCAGCGGCGCGGAATGCGGCTCGAGCGACGGCAGGTCGAGTCCCGAGAGCGGAGGATTCTCAGTGATCGGGGCCGGCGGGTTCTCTTGCCCGTAGGCCGGCACCGGCTGCTGCTGCTGGCCGTTCTGCGGGGCTTGGTTAGCAGGCGGCTCGGTGGCAGCAGGCGTGGAATTGTCCTGCGCCCACGCTCCACTCAGCGCACATACCATCATGCCCAGCATTCCGATGCTGTGAAGTTTCGTCATTCGCGTTCCTTACGGGACCACCACCGTGTCGCCCGGTTTCAGGACGATGTTCTGTTCGGGATGATTTCCCTTGACCACTTCCTTGTAGTTGAAGGGCAACTTTGCCTGCTTCCCGTTTTCGGTGCGGAGCAAATAAATTGCCTTGAGATTGGCAAATTGAGTAAAGCCGGCCTGGGCCAGCGCCTGCAGCACGGTCATGTGCGGCAGCAGCGGCAGCGGCCCGCTGTGCGTCACTTCTCCGGTCACAAAGATTCGCCGGCTATTCATTCCCGTCACCACCACGGTGACGCGCGGGTCGGCAATGTATTTTTTCAGTCTCGCCGTGATCAGCTCTTTCAGCAACTCTGGCGTCATTCCAGCCGCCGGTATGTCGTCGAGCAGCGGCATGGAAATCTTCCCATCAGGGCGAACTGGAAGCGTCTCGCTAAGGTCCGGCTCCTTCCACACCGAAATGTGGAGCGTGTCGTCGGGCCCAATCACATAATCCGGCGCATTCCATGGCCCCTGCGGCTCCGTGGCCGCGGGCTTATCGTTCTGGGTGTTTGGCTGGGTGTTCGGCTGGGCGGTCGCCTGCGCGTCCGGCTGAGTTACCGGGGCCTTGGCGGAGTTGCTGGCTGCCACCTTGTCCTGTCCGAGCAATGCCGTCGCCAGGAAGCCCGTTCCCAACAAAGTCGCGATCTTTATCGCTATCGCTTTCGCTTTCTTCATACTCTCTCCGCGGAGTTAGGACGCTCCGTATCCTTCAAATCCGATTTGCTTCAACTTGTAAAGCAATGCCTTGTAGCTGATCTGCAACTGTTCCGCGGCCCGCCTGCGGTTCCAGCGCGTGCGCGTCAGCGTATTCAAAATCAGTTCTTTCTCCGCCTCGCGCGAGGCCGCCCTTGAGGCTGCCTTCAACGAAATCCCCGCGCCGTTGCTGCCCGCGTCTGGCTTGCGCAGCAGGGCTCGCAGACCACCCAGCGCAACCTGCTCATCGCCCAAAGCCACCAGCACCCGCGCCGCGTCTTCCAGTTCGCGCAAATTGCCCGGCCAGGCATAATCCAAAAACAGGCGCAGCGTCTCGGCGCTCAAATCGGGCACGGGATGGCGAAAATCCCGCGCATATTTCCGCAGAAAGTGCCCCATCAGAAACGGGATGTCTTCCTTCCTCTGGCGCAACGGAGGCAGCCGGAGACACACGCCGCTGATCCGGTAGTAAATGTCCTCGCGCAACCGCCCTCGTTTGACTTCCACTTCGAGGTCGCGCGCGCTGCCACAAATCAGCCGAGCCCGCTCGCGCCCGCCTGCGCCGTTTCCTTCCGATTGCGGCAATGCTTCCAACAGCCGCTCCTGGCACT
>DATHMS010000143.1:0-4639 GCA_035486795.1 Candidatus Sulfotelmatobacter sp.
GACCCTATTGCACGCTTGTACGGTGTTGGCCAGACGCAGGTCTTCGGCTCGGGGCAGTATGCCATGCGGCTGTGGGTGAAGCCTGATCAACTGGCCAAGCTTGGCATCACGGTTACGGACATTGTTAACGCGCTTCAGGCGCAGAACACCGTTAATCCGGCTGGTGAGGTTGGCGGCGAGCCGGCCCAGAGCAACCAGCAGTTCACCTATGCCGTGCTGGCTCAAGGCCGCCTGACTTCACCAGAACAGTTCGGCGACGTGATCGTGCGCGAAGCGCCTAACGGTGGCACCGTTCGCGTCAAAGACGTGGCTCGGGTCGAACTGGGCACGCAGGACTACAGTTTGATGGCTCGGCTGAATGGTAAGCCTAGCGCGGCCATTGCCGTATATCAGTTGCCCGGAACCAATGCCGTCCAAACCGTGCAGGGCGTGCGCAAGCTCATGGCTCAAATGAAGCAACGCTTCCCGCAAGACATCGATTACACCGTTTCCCTCGACCAGACGCTCCCCGTCACCGAGGGCATGAAAGAAATCCTTTGGACCCTGGTAATCGCGATCGTGCTGGTAATTCTTGTGGTCTATCTCTTCCTGCAAGACTGGCGCGCCACCCTGATTCCTATGCTGGCCGTGCCGGTTTCGTTAGTGGGAACGTTCGTCATCTTTCCGCTGTTCGGTTTCTCCATCAATACGCTTTCGCTATTTGGGCTGGTGCTCGCCATAGGATTGGTGGTTGACGACGCCATCGTGGTTGTCGAAGGCGTACAGCACCACATCGAGGAAGGGCTGTCTCCAAAAGATGCCGCTCTAAAAGCGATGCAGGAACTCTCCGGCCCAGTCGTCGGCATTGCTCTCGTGCTGGCATCCGTGTTCGTGCCGACCGCGTTCATTCCGGGCATTACCGGCAGACTCTACCAGCAATTCGCTCTCACCATCGCGATCTCCGTGATGCTTTCCGCGTTCAACGCTCTCACGCTCAGCCCGGCACTTTCGGCGCTGCTTCTCAGGCCTAAGAAAGAAACTCGCGGGCTGCTCGGAAAATTCTTTCGTCACTTTAACAGCTACTGGGAGCGCTCCACCGACAGCTTTGTGCGTTTGTCGGGCGACATAATTCGTAAGGGCGCACTGGTGTTGCTGCTGCTCGCGGTGGCCGGTGGTGCGGCGTGGCTCGTGGGGGCGCATCTGCCCTCCAGCTTCTTGCCCGACGAGGACCAGGGCTACCTCTATATCAACATGCAACTTCCGAACGCGGCGTCATTGGAGCGGACCAGCGCGGCCGCGAAACAAGTAGAGAAGGTCCTCGCAAATACGCCGGGCGTTCAGTACACGACGAGCGTGGTTGGTTTCAGCTTGCTCAGTTTTGTCCGGACCAGCTACAACGCTTTCTTTTGGGTTAGCCTTAAACCGTGGGACGACCGCAAGAGCCGAGACGAAGCGTATCAAGCCATCAAGGTGCATCTGAACCAGCAACTCAAGCAGCTACCCGAAGGCACGGCTTTCACTTTCTCACCACCCGCGATACCCGGTGTCGGCACCGCCGGCGGCGTTACCTTTGTTCTGGAGGACCGCGCCGGTAAGCAGGTCCAGTTTCTGACCCACAACCTGAACAGTTTCCTGGCAGCCGCCCGCAAACGCCCTGAGCTTGCTCAGGTCACCACCACGTTTATTCCCAGCGTCCCTCAAGAGTTCATCAACGTGGACCGCAGCAAAGTCTTGAAGCAAGGCGTGGCTTTGACCGATGTTTACAACACCATCCAAGCTTACATGGGCGGACTATTCGTCAACTACTACAACGATTTCGGACGCACTTGGCAGGTCTACGTGGAAGCCGAAGCCCCTTACCGTGCGACCACCAACGATCTCGGGCAATTCTATGTTCGCAACGCACAAGGGCAGACGGTCCCGCTCACCGCGCTGGCGAAATTCGATACCCGTTCCGGTCCCGAGTTCACGATGCGCTATAACGAGTACCGCGCCGCCCAGATCAATGCCGCAGCCGCGCCAGGTTATAGCGCCGACCAGGCAAGAGCGGCTCTCGTGGATGTGTTCAAGCAAATCATGCCTTCCGAAATGGGTTACGACTGGATAGGCATGTCTTATCAAGAGGTGCAGGCGGAACAAGGAGTCCCGGCGTCGGTCATCTTCGGGTTTTCGCTCCTCTTCGTTTTCCTCGTCTTGGCGGCGCTCTATGAAAGCTGGAGTCTGCCCTTCAGCGTGCTGCTCAGCACGCCGGTGGCGGTATTCGGCGCGTTGGCCGCGCTTTGGTTGCGGCGCTTCGTGATGGGCCTTTACCTGCCGCCTTACATGGTGCAGATGGAGAACGACGTTTATGCCCAAATCGGCCTCGTGATGCTCATCGGTTTGGCAGCCAAGAACTCGATTCTGATCGTCGCGTTTGCTAAGGAGGATTACGAAATACGAGGTATGTCCGTCGTCGATGCGGCACTCTCCGCAGCGAGGCTGCGCTTCCGGCCCCTCATGATGACCGCGCTCGCCTTCATCCTGGGTTGCGTGCCGCTCTGGACAGCATCCGGAGCAGGCGCGGTGGCACGCCAGATCATGGGGACGGCGGTAATCGGAGGTATGGTCGCGGAAACGTTCATCGGCAGATTCTTTGTTCCCGCCATCTTCTCTGTAGTCGAACGCATCTCCGGCGCCACGCGCCAGAAGTCGCCAGGACTCTTACCCGCGGAAACGCAAGGCCAAGGTGATTAACATGAAAAAACTTGCGTTCATTCCCGTTGTCATCGTCGCGCTCGCTGGCTGTGCAGTCGGACCGAATTACAAACGGCCGGCAGTGAGCGTTCCCACGGACTACCGCGCCGCCACGCCCAGCCCGGCGGCGCCGGTATCATCGCTCGGAAATGAGAACTGGTGGCAGGTGTATCAGGATCCTGTGCTTGTGCAACTGATCCACACCGCGCTTCAGCAGAACTATGACGTGCGCATCGCCGCCACTCGCGTGCTCGAGGCCCAGGCACAAGTCGGCATCACCCGTGCCGACCAGCTCCCCTCCGCCAGCGTCGGCGCAGGCGTCTTCAGCGAGGGAAATGCCAAAGTCTCACATCTGTTTCCGGCGTACGAGGTCAACGCTGGTCAGCTCAATCTGTCGGTTATCTGGAACCTGGACTTTTGGGGAAAATATCGCCGCCAAACCGAAGCAGCGCGCGCCCAGTTGCTCGGCACCGAGTGGGGACAGCGAGCGACGATGTCATCGCTCGTGGCCAACGTCGCCACCGCCTATTTCCAACTTCGCGCACTTGATAGCGAGCTGGAGATCGCGAAACGCACGCTGGCATCTAGGCAGCAATCGCTTGAGTTGACGCAAGTGCTTTTCAAGCACGGCGGAGCTTCTGACCTCGACGTAAGCCAGTCAGAACAACTCGTCTATACCGCTTCGGAATCCATTCCCGACTTCGAACGGCAAATCGAGCAGCAGGAGAACGTGCTCAGCATCCTGCTGGGCGAAAATCCGCAGTCCATTCCGCGCGGCCGTGCGATCACGGAGCAACCTCTTCTAGACAGCATTCCCGCTGGCCTGCCCTCGCAGCTGCTGGAACGCCGGCCGGACGTCCGCGAAGCGGAACAGAACGTCGTCGCAGCCAACGCGCAAATCGGCGTGGCCAAGGCGGCTTTCTTTCCCAGCATTTCCCTGACCGGGATGGGAGGGCTCGAAAGCAACGCATTGAATCAGTTCATCAGTGCGCCTTCGCAGTCTTGGTACGCGGCATTCAGTGTGAGTCAGCCCTTGTTCGAGGGCGGAAGGCTGCGTTCGGGACTCAGGCTCGCCCGAGCGCAATGGCAAGAGTCGGTATTCTCCTACCAGGAAACTGTTCAGTACGCGCTAGAGCAGGTTTCGAATTCCCTCGTTGGTTATCAGAAATTTCGTGACTTTCGCGGTCAGCAGGAACTGCTCACTCAGGCAGCTCAGCGATCCGACGATCTCTCCCAAGTGCTCTATAAGCAAGGCGGCGCGAGCTATTTGCAGGTGCTGACCGCTGAAACTAATTATTTTGCGGCGGAGCTGAATCTCGTTGAGGCGCAACTCAACGAGCGGCTCGCGCTTGTCCAAGTCTACGAGGCCCTCGGTGGCGGCTGGCAGCAGTGAGGAGCGCAAAAACACCGCGCTTTCGCCCCGCCGCGGCCAGACGTCACGCGACGTGCAAAACTTGCGACCTGAGGGCGAAATCGGTCATCATCTATATGTAGGTCCGGCAATCACTTGCGGCGCTTTGCATATGAGCACAAAAGCGGCACTTCAGCCCAGGAACGAGCGGTTTGATCTGCTCCTGAATCTGACGAGCAGCATCACGTCCAGTCTGGATCTGCGGGAAGTAATGCGCTCGATAGCGGCGAACATACGCGAAGTCATACACGCCGATGCCGCCGCTGTTTCCCTCCCCGACGGAGCGACCGGAAGATTTCGGGTATTTGCCATGGATTTCCCCTACGGGAAAGGCGTCATAAAGGAAGAGTTGTTCTTTACACCAAGCGCCGCCGGCAAAAGATCCATGGACACCTTGAAGCCGGTAGTCGTGAACTTGCGGGAGCAGAACGACCTTGGACCTCATGCTTATGACATCGCCGCTGCGGAGGGCATCGAGGCCTTGTGTTGTATCCCGCTTGTGAATCGCGGCCGGGG
>DATHMS010000144.1:0-3537 GCA_035486795.1 Candidatus Sulfotelmatobacter sp.
GGCGTCCGGAAGCTCATGGCCCAAATGAAGCAACGCTTCCCGCAAGACATCGATTACACCGTTTCCCTCGACCAGACGCTCCCAGTGACGGAGGGCATAAAAGAGATCCTTTGGACCCTCGGAATCGCGATTGTGCTGGTAATTTTTGTGGTCTATCTCTTCCTGCAAGATTGGCGCGCCACCCTGATTCCCATGCTGGCCGTGCCTGTCTCCTTGGTCGGAACCTTCATGATCTTTCCGCTGTTCGGCTTCTCCATCAATACCCTTTCGCTGTTCGGGCTGGTGCTCGCCATCGGGTTAGTGGTGGACGACGCCATAGTGGTCGTCGAAGGCGTACAGCACCACATCGAGGAAGGGCTGTCTCCAGTAGATGCCGCCCAAAAAGCGATGCAGGAACTTTCCGGCCCGGTTGTGGGTATCGCCCTAGTCTTGGCCGCCGTGTTCGTGCCGACGGTCTTCATTCCGGGGATCACGGGCAGGCTGTATCAGCAATTCGCCCTCACGATCGCGATCTCCGTGATGCTTTCCGCATTCAACGCTCTCACGCTCAGCCCGGCGCTTTCGGCGCTGCTTCTCAGGCCCAAGAAAGAAACTCGCGGCCCGGTCGGAAAATTCTTTCGGGTCTTTAACAGCTACTGGGAGCGCTCCACCGACAGCTTTGTGCGTTTGTCGGGCGACGTAATTCGTAAGGGCGCACTGGTGTTGGTGCTGCTCGCATTGGCCGGAGGTGCTGCCTGGCTCGTGGGGGCGCATCTGCCCTCCAGCTTCTTGCCCGACGAAGACCAGGGCTACCTCTATATCAATATGCAACTTCCGAATGCGGCGTCATTGGAGCGCACCAGCGCGGCTGCGAGACAAGTGGAGAAGATCCTCGCAGATACGCCGGGCGTTCAGTACACGACTAGCGTGGTTGGCTTCAGCTTGCTCAGTTTTGTCCGGACCAGCTATAACGCCTTCTTTTGGGTCAGCCTTAAACCGTGGGACGACCGAAAGAGCCGAGACGAAGTGTATCAAGCCATCAAGGTGCATCTGAACCAGCAACTCAAGCAGCTGCCAGAAGGCACGGCTTTCACTTTCTCACCACCCGCGATACCCGGCGTCGGCACCGCCGGCGGCGTTACGTTTGTTCTGGAGGACCGTGCCGGCAAGGACGTCCAGTTTCTAACGCACAACCTGAACAGTTTCCTGGCAGCCGCCCGCAAGCGCCCTGAGCTTGCTCAGGTCAGCACCACGTTTATTCCCAGCGTCCCTCAAGAGTTCATCAACGTGGACCAGCAAAAAGTGTTGAAGCAAGGCGTGGCTTTGACCGATGTTTACAACACCATTCAAGCTTACATGGGCGGATTATTCGTCAACTACTACAACGATTTTGGACGCACTTGGCAGGTCTACGTGGAAGCCGAAGCACCTTATCGTGCGACCACCAACGATCTCGGGCAATTCTATGTCCGCAACGGACAAGGGCAGACAGTCCCGCTTACAGCGCTGGCGAAATTCGATACCCGTTCCGGTCCCGAGTTCACCATGCGCTACAACGAATACCGCGCGGCACAGATCAATGCTGCCGCAGCGCCAGGTTATAGCGCCGACCAGGCAAGAGCGGCCCTCGTGGATGTCTTCAAACAAATCATGCCTTCCGAAATGGGTTACGACTGGATCGGTATGTCTTACCAAGAGGTGCAGGCGGAACAAGGGGTCCCGGCTTCGGTCATCTTCGGGTTTTCGCTCCTCTTCGTTTTTCTCGTCTTGGCGGCGCTCTACGAAAGCTGGAGTCTGCCCTTCAGCGTGCTGCTCAGCACGCCGGTGGCGGTATTCGGCGCCTTGGCCGCGCTTTGGTTGCGGCGTTTCGTGATGGGCCTTTACCTGCCGCCTTACATGGTGCAGATGGAGAACGACGTTTATGCCCAAATCGGCCTGGTGATGCTGATCGGTTTGGCAGCGAAGAACTCGATTCTGATCGTCGCGTTCGCTAAGGAGGATTACGAAAAACGAGGCATGTCCGTCGTTGATGCGGCACTCTCCGCGGCGAGGCAGCGCTTCCGCCCCCTCATGATGACCGCGCTCGCCTTCATCCTCGGTTGCGTCCCGCTCTGGACAGCGTCCGGAGCAGGCGCCGTGGCACGGCAGATCATGGGGACGGCGGTAATCGGAGGTATGGTCGCGGAAACGTTCATCGGCAGATTCTTTGTTCCCGCCATCTTCACTGTGGTCGAACGCATCTCCGGCGCCACGCGCCAGAAGTCGCCAGGACTCCTACCCGCGGAAACGCAAGGTCAAGGTGATTAACATGAAAAAGCTTGCGTTCTTGCCCGTCGTCATCGTCGCGCTCGCCGGCTGTGCAGTCGGACCGAATTACAAACGGCCGGCTGTGAGCGTTCCCACAGACTACCGCGCCGTCACACCCAGCCCGGCGGCGCCGGTATCATCGCTTGGGAATGAGAACTGGTGGCAGGTGTATCAGGATCCTGCGCTTGTGCAACTGATTCACACCGCGCTTCAGCAGAACTATGACGTGCGCATTGCTGCCACTCGCGTGCTCGAGGCCCAGGCGCAAGTCGGCATCACCCGTGCCGATCAACTCCCCTCCGCCAGCGTCGGCGCGGGCGTCTTCAGCGAGGGAAACGCCAAGGTTTCAAATCTGTTTCCGGCCTACGAGGTCAACGCTGGCCAGCTCAACCTGTCGGTCATCTGGAATCTGGACTTTTGGGGAAAATATCGCCGCCAATCCGAAGCAGCGCGCGCCCAGTTGCTTGGCACCGAGTGGGGACAGCGAGCGACGATGTCATCGCTCGTGGCCAACGTGGCCACTGCTTATTTCCAGCTTCGCGCACTCGATAGCGAGCTGGAGATCGCGAAACGTACGCTGGCATCCAGGCAGCAATCACTTCAGTTGACGCAAGTGCTTTTCAACCACGGCGGAGCTTCCGACCTCGACCTAAGCCAGTCAGAACAGCTTGTCTACACCGCTTCGGAATCCATTCCCGACTTCGAACGGCAAATCGAGCAGCAGGAGAACGTGCTCGGCGTCCTGCTGGGCGAAAATCCGCAGTCCATTCCGCGCGGCCGTGCGATCACGGAGCAACCTCTTCTGGACAGCATTCCCGCTGGCCTGCCCTCGCAGCTGCTGGAGCGCCGGCCGGACGTCCGCGAAGCGGAACAGAACGTCGTCGCAGCCAACGCGCAAATCGGCGTGGCCAAAGCGGCTTTCTTTCCCAGCATTTCGCTGACGGGGATGGGAGGGCTCGAAAGCAACGCATTGAATCAGTTCGTCAGTGCGCCTTCGCAGTCTTGGTACGCGGCATTCAGTGTGAGTCAGCCACTGTTCGAGGGCGGAAGGCTCCGTTCGGGACTCAGGCTCGCCCGAGCGCAATGGCAGGAGTCGGTGCTCTCCTACCAGCAAACCGTTCAGGACGCGCTGGAGCAGGTTTCGAATTCTCTCGTAGGCTATCAGAAATTTCGTGAGTTTCGCGGTCAGCAGGAGCTGCTCACTCAGGCAGCACAGCGATCCGACGACCTCTCCCTGGTGCTCTATAAGCA
>DATHMS010000145.1:0-3317 GCA_035486795.1 Candidatus Sulfotelmatobacter sp.
CAATGGAATCGAAAGTTGACTTTAGCACTTGATTCTTCCTTCACGAACTTGGAGTTTGATGCTCTTGGGGCCTCGAAGTGGCATCGTGGGAGCGAGATTGGTTCCTGTTATCCTGTCAAGTCGTCGCCACCAAAGAAGCCCCACTCGACAAGAAGGATGCACCGGCATTTCTCCGATCAGGCGTCCTTGTCCCTTGTTACGACCAACACCACTTCTGCCTTGATTAGAACTTCGATCTGCAATGTTCGCTTCCCACAGATAATGTGTCTTTCGCGCGCTCCATAAAATGCTCACGCCACCGGAGGTTGGTACGAGGTTGGGGTTGCGAGGGACTAGAGGCGCGTGTTCTGTCGGTTCCCTGGTCTCTTGAGACTCCATTCATTCGTTGAGAATCTATCTGGCGGCATTCCAACGTGTCTCCCAGCCACTTGAACTTTTTTTCCAAAACAGTGAAACCTGGGGGAGAACTCTGCATCATTCTTCCGAATGCCGGTATGCCCGCACGATCGGCTTATTATCCGGTTTCGTAAGAACTTCTCAGTTGTGTGCCTTGCATCGAACTCTGCATCTCTGGACCTACTTGTGCTTACTGGGAAACTATCCAGACAGTCTTTGCCTCTATGACGGAATACACGAATGAGGCCAAGCTTCTGTTTCGTGCGAAGGACAAATCTGATGGCTTGTGCAGCGCGGAATGGCGCCGCTTGTAGACATCGACGAATGATCGACCACTTGTGATGATCTCAAGGACGCTTGTTCATGAGTGGCGCCTTCACAATAGAAAACCACAATCGTGCGTCGACGGCCCCTGCCGTGCCACGCGTGTGGGAACGTGTGCGTCACGGACAATCTTCACTCGTTACGGAGATCCAGCCTATGTTGCAGCAGCAAGAACAACAGCGATCGACCTTTCGTCTCGATGTCCCGCTCCATCAACTGCTGACCAAACCTTCCAGTGGCCCGGTCGAGTTCCAGCCTGTCGGGATGCCGCAATGTTTTCCCGATCCGGTTTTTCCGCAGCGCCCGGAGCTGTTGGGCCCGATCGACGAAGATGACGACTGGAGACCACCCGAGAAGAGGCGATGGAAGCCGGGCCAGATTTATCACACGATGCAGGGATGGCTCTTCCCTTACATCCGGTCGCGCGTTACCGCGGGCGATTTTCATCCGTTGATCGCTTACCTGTTCACGGAGTTCAAGTGCAACCTCGATTGCCACTACTGTTGGGCCTTTGACAACAAAGTGAAAGGAATGACGGAAGATACGGCGAAGCGCTCCGTCGACTGGCTGCACGGAACCGGCTGCCGCGTGCTGGCGTTCATGGGCGGCGAGCCGCTGCTCAGGCCCGACCTGATCCATCGCATCACATACTACGCGGCCAAAAAGGACTTCTGGATCTACCTGCCCACCAACGCGCGGCTGCTGCGCACGGACGTCATTGACAAGCTCGCTGACGCAGGCATGTCCACGTTCAACATTGCTGTGGACGCTGTTGACATCACGCAGGGATTGCCAAAAGCGCTTGCTCCCATCCGGAAGCAATTCGACTATCTGATCCGCAAGCAATACGGATACGGCTATTCGGTCTTTCTGAACATTAACATCTGCCGGAACAACCTGGACGACGTGCGCCAGCTAACTGAGATCGCTCGTGACTGCGGCATTGCCACCGACTACCACATCAATGAGTCGCCGCTGCTGGCGCAGGACGATCACTTCAAGCACAAAGAGGAGAACGTCACCTACATTACTCCCGAAGACTGGCCGGCGGTCGAGGAGACGATCCAGTGGCTGACCGAAAAGCAGGACAGCGGCTACAAGATGGTGAACTCGAACGCTCGGCTTTGGCAGATGGTGGACTTCATGAAGGGCAAGCATTTTCCCTGGAACTGCCGCGCTGGCCAGAACTCGATGATCATTCGCGTGGATGGGACACTGGCCCCTTGTTTCCCCATGTACACAGCAAGCTACGACTGGGGCGTGGTCGGCAGTCACAAGTTCGACACCAAGCAGCTAGATCATCAAAAGGAGAGCTGCCAGACTCATTGCTTCTCCACCCTGAACCACATCCTTGGCTGGTGCTACAACGACCAGCGCGTCATCACGTACTTCTTCAAGCAGCTTGCGCACGGATTCCAGGGAATGAAAGGGCAGATGTAAATCATCGCCATTCTCTCGCTTAAATACCCGGTAACCGATGTCATGTAGAGGAGAAACATATGCCGACGGCCATTCAAGAGGTTGTGCAGACCGATTTCGAGATGGAAATCCAGGCCCGCATCGATGCCGAGCGAGCCCGGCTGAGAGCTGAAGCGGGACTGGCCCGCATGCGCGAATTCAAGAAACCCGTGGAACGCACCTTTACGGCGGCGGAGCGAGATCAGGTCACGATCCTCTTCGGCGGCCTTACCTGGAAACATGAAGAGATGATCAAGGCGGTCTTTCACGGCAGCGGCTATCACTGCGAAAACATTCCCACGCCGGTTGTCGCCGATTTTCAAGCTGGCAAAGAGTACGGGAACAACGGACAATGCAATCCGACTTATTTCACAGTCGGCAACCTCGTGCGCCACCTGCAGGCGCTTGAACAGAGCGGCCTATCGCGCCAGCAGATCATCGACAACTACGTCTTCTTTACCGCCGGCTCCTGCGGGCCGTGCCGCTTTGGCATGTATGAGGCGGAGTACCGCTTCGCGCTGCAAAATGCCGGCTTCGAGGGATTCCGCGTGCTGCTGTTCCAGCAGACAGATGGCATCAAGGCTGCGAGCGGCGAGCCGGGGTTGAAGTTCTCCGTCGACTTCGGAATGGGCATGCTCAACGCGCTGAACCTCGGTGACGTAATTAACGAACTGGTTTACCAGGTCCGGCCCTTTGAAGTCACGAAGGGCGAGACGGACCGGGTTATCCGCGAGGCGGTCACGACACTCACCGACACGCTGCGTGGCCGCAAGCGCTGGCACATTCTGGAGGCAGCTCCCGCGTGGGCACGGCCCTATCTTGAAAAGCACAATAAGATCGAGGGCATCGGCTGCACCCTGGGAAAGATTGTGCACAACCTGTATGGCAGGGAGTACGTGAACGCGCTGCATGCGTGCCGCGACAACATCGACGCCATCGAGGTCGATCGTTTGCGAGTGAAGCCAGTCATCAAGATTACCGGCGAGTTCTGGGCGCAGACCACCGAGGGCGATGGCAACTTCAACATGTTCGCCTTCCTGGAGCGCGAAGGCGCGCAGGTGCTGGTGGAACCGATCGCTACCTGGATCGCCTACATGATGTATGTAGCCAAGGAAGGTGCGAAGGCCCGCGCCTATGCC
>DATHMS010000146.1:0-3383 GCA_035486795.1 Candidatus Sulfotelmatobacter sp.
GGGAGAAAACATGGCAAAACCGAGCACACAGCACAAATTGGACCGGGTGCGACCGCCCCGGGTTCAGATTACTTATGACGTTGAGACCGGCGGCGCGATTGAAATTAAAGAACTGCCGTTCGTGGTCGGCGTCCTTGGCGATTTCACCGGACAACCTGAACAACCGCTACCCAAGCTCAAAGAGCGCCGCTTTGTCGAGGTGACGCCCGATAACTTCGATTCGGTCCTGGAAAGCATGAAACCGCATCTGTCGTTTGCGGTGGAAAACAAGCTGAGCGAGGATTCCGGCGCTGGCCAACTCCGCGTGGACTTGAAGTTCAAGAGCCTGGAAGACTTTGAGCCCGAGCAGGTGGCTAGGCAAGTGAAGCCGCTGAGGGAACTCCTGGACCTGCGAACCCGGCTCAACGATCTGAAGGGCACGCTGCAGACCAATGATAAGTTGGACGAAGCCTTGCTCGATGCCGTTAGCAAGACCGAAAAGCTCGACAAACTGAAAGCCGAAGTCGGCGAGAAGGGGGAACCCAATGCCTGAGACCCAGAAAGTTGCTGGCAATACGGCCGTTGTAGAGCAGGCCGCAGAATCGAGCCTGCTCGACCAGATTGTCGAAAAGGGACGATTTAGCGACCCGAGTGCGCGCGAGCGCGGCAAGGGACTGATCAAGGAATTCGTTGCCCAGGTTCTCGAAGGGTCAATGACGCTGGGGCGCGATGCCGACCAGATGATCTCCGCGCGCGTAGCGCAGATCGACCATCTGATTTCGCTGCAACTGAACGAAGTCCTGCACAACGAGCAGTTCCAGAAGCTGGAATCCACCTGGCGCGGACTGAAGTATCTCCTCGACCAGTCGGAAACCGGAACGCAACTGAAGATTCGCATCCTGAATGCTTCAAAAAAAGATTTGCTGCGCGACTTACAGCGCGCTGCCGAGTTTGATCAGAGTGCGATGTTCAAGAAGGTCTACGAGGAAGAGTACGGCATCTTCGGCGGCGAGCCGTTTGGCGCGCTGGTCGGCGATTACGAATTCAGCAAACATCCCGAAGACTTGGAACTGTTGGAGAAGGTCTCGCAGGTCGCGGCTGCCGCGCATGCGCCGTTCCTTTCGGCCGCATCGCCGGAATTGCTGAACATGGATAGCTTCACCAACCTGGACCAGCCTCGCGATATCGGCAAGATCTTCGACAGTACCGAGTACGCGAAATGGAAGGGGTTCCGCGAGAGCGACGACTCGAAGTATGTCTGCCTAACCTGCCCGCGCATCCTGATGCGTCTGCCTTACGGCCGGGATACTTCTCCGGTAGACGGCTTCAACTTCGAAGAGGGCGTCGACGGAACCGATCACACCAAGTATCTCTGGGGCAACTCCGCGTTCGCGCTGGCGTCGAAAATGACGCAGGCCTTCGCTACCTACGGGTGGTGCGTGGCTATCCGTGGCGTCGAAGGCGGCGGCCTGGTCGATGGATTGCCATCCCACACCTTCCGCACTGATGAGGGCGACGTGGCGCTGAAGTGCCCGACCGAAATCGCCATCACGGACCGTCGCGAAAAAGAGCTGGCGGATCAGGGACTGGTTTCGCTGGTTCATTGCAAGGGAACGGACAAGGCTGCATTTTTCAGCATCCAGTCCTGCAACAAGCCCAAACTGTATGACAGCGATGCGGCCACGGCGAACGCTCGCCTTTCGTCGCAACTGCCTTACATGATGGCTACATGCCGCTTTGCGCACTATCTGAAGGCGATGATGCGCGACAAGATCGGCGGCTTCATGTCGAAGGACGAATGCTGGAGGTTCCTCAATCGCTGGATCAGCAAATATGTAACGCAGGACGATAAGGCCAATCAGACCACGAAGGCCAAATTCCCTCTGCGAGAAGCGCGCGTGGATGTGGAGGAAGTCAAAGGCAAACCTGGCGTTTACCGGGCTATTGCTTACCTTCGACCACACTTTCAACTGGATGAACTCAGTGTGTCACTCCGGCTGGTGGCGGAGTTGCCGGCTGCTGCGAAGTAAATTGAACCCGCTGTACCGTGTCGGAGCTTCAAACAAGGCCCTAAGGGGCTCTTGAATTTCAATCGTGTGATTTAGGAGGAATTGCTATGGCAAATGATGCGTATCTTCTGATCGCCACCGTTGATGGAGAATCGGTTGCGCAAGGGATGACTAACAATATTGAGCTGGACAGCTTTTCGTTCGGCGCTTCGAACCCCGCTGACGTAGGCGGAGGCGGTCTGTCTGCCGGGAAATGCTCCCTGTCGGACTTCAGCTTCACGTGCGCGGTTGACAAGGCGAGCTATCAGATTCTGAAAGCCCTTTACACCGGCCAGCACATCGCCACAACCACGTTCTCGCTTCGCAAGTCGACCGGCGCCGCAACCCCATACACCTACCTGCAGGTCACGATGACCAATTGCTATATCACGAGCAATAGCATCGGCGGAGGAGGAGTAGGCGTACCCTCGCAGAGTGTCAGCATTGCATACGAGCAGATTTTGTATACCTACTACACGCAGGACACTTCGAGTGGTGCGGTGACTCAAGCTGGAGCCGCAACCTACAACATTGGCGCCGTGCAGCAGAGCTAGTCAGGCGGCGGCTAAACGTTGGTTCGAATCTGGAGGCATCTCCGCAGCCGGCTTTGGCCGGAGTGGAGGTGCCTCCACGCTCTACGGCAACTTCCGGCGGAATGATCTCTCCCAGTGTAAGTCTGCCGGTGTTTGCAGAATCCATTCCAGATCGTGGGTGCGCGATGACTCCACTAGAGCTTTACCGGGCAGGCCGGCTGACCGATGCAATTAAGGCGTTGAGCGCCGAATTGCGCGACAATCCCACCGACATAAAGCGTCGCACCTTCCTCTTTGAACTCCTCTGCTTTGCTGGCGAGTATGATCGCGCGGACAAGCAGCTAGAAGTGTTAGGACAGGCCGGGCCAGAAAGCGAATTGGGTGTTCTGCTTTATCGCAGCGCATTGTTTGCCGAGCGTCAGCGCCACGATCTATTCGAAAAGGGCGAACTCCCTGCCGAAAAGGATGATGGCGAACCGAGCCGCGGCGGGGTGGCGAACGACAAGCCTTTCAGTTATTTCTCAGACGCCGATCCCAGAACTGGCGCCCGGCTCGAGCTGTTTGCCGCGGGAAACTATTTGCTGCTTCCGCTGGAGCACGTAGCCTCCATCCAAATCCCTCCGCCCCAACGACTGCGAGACCTTTTGTGGACGCCGGCCGCAGTGCGCACGACGCCTTCTTTTAAGGGCACCGAACTAGGGGAAGTGTTGCTCCCGGTGCTGGCCCCGTTCTCATGGCGGCATCCCGATGAAGCCGTTCGCCTGGGACGCATGACCGTCTGGGAAAAGCCGCAAGGCTCTGAATATCAAGTTCCGTTTGGACA
>DATHMS010000147.1:0-10922 GCA_035486795.1 Candidatus Sulfotelmatobacter sp.
CTGCTCGTCCCAGTCGGGAATGTTCGGCAGCTTGTCGTTATTCGTCTCGGATTCTTCCTGCTGAAACACTCCGAACAGCCCGTGCTGGCCCGATTCCGCATCGCGCTGCGTCTTCTGCGCACGCTCCATGGCGCGGTCCAGCACAGCCATCACCTGCGCGCGCCGGCCGAGCGAATCCATCGCCCCGCTCTTGATCAACGACTCCAGCACCCGTTTGTTGAGCAACCGCAGATCGACGTTCTCGCAGAATTCATAAATCGATTGGAAGCGCCCCAACTTCTTCCGCGCCGCCACAATCGATTCAATCGCATTGCCGCCTACGTTCTTTACTGCCGCCAGACCAAAACGAATCGCCTCCCCGTGAGGCGTAAAGTTCGCATCCGAAACATTAATGTCGGGAGCTTCGACCGAAATACCCATCTCACGGCATTCGTTGATGTACTTCACCACATCGTCCGTGCTCCCGGTAACTGAGGTCAGCAAGGCTGCCATGAACTCGACCGGATAATGCGTCTTCAAATACGCCGTGTGATAAGCCAGCAGCGCGTAAGCAGCCGAATGCGACTTGTTGAATCCATATCCCGCAAACTGCGCCATGAGATCGAAAATCTTCTCGATCTTCTTCGGAGGAAACTTGCGCTGAGTTGCGCCCTGCACGAAGCGTTCGCGCTGCTGCGCCATCTCCTCGGGCTTTTTCTTTCCCATCGCGCGGCGCAGCAAATCGGCCTCCCCCAAGGAGTAACCCGCGAGGGTGTTGGCCGCTTGCATTACCTGTTCCTGGTAGACGAAGACGCCAAGCGTTTCCTGCAGGATCTCTTTCAGTTCGGGCAATTCATATTCGATTTTGCGCCGCCCTTGTTTGCGCTCGATGAAATCGTCAATCATTCCCATCGGGCCGGGACGATAGAGCGCATTGAGCGCCGTTAGATGCTCGATCGAGTTTGGCTGGTAACGCCTCAACACATCCCGCATGCCATGCGATTCAAACTGGAACACGCCTGAGGTCAATCCCTTGTGAAAGACCCTCACATAAGTCTCCGCATCCTCCAGCGGAACTTGTTCGAGCGTGATCGGCGTTCCACGCGTCTGCGCGATCAGCTTCAACGTGTCGGTGAGAATCGTAAGCGTGGTCAGCCCCAGGAAGTCCATCTTCAACAGGCCCATCTTTTCAATGGCAACCATGTCGAAGGCGGTCACGATTTCATCATTCTTGGTCCGGTGCAGCGGCACGAGTTCCGTGAGAGGACGCGGCGAAATCACCACCCCGGCCGCATGAACACCGGAGTTCCGTACCATCCCTTCCAGCTTCTTCGCAGTTTGGATCAACTCCCGAATCTGCCCATCTTTCTCCATCGCCTCGCGCAGTTGCGGCGAGTCCTCGATCGCCTGATCGAGCGTGATATTGAGCTGCGTAGGAATCATCTTGGCGATGCGATCCACATCGGCGTAAGGGATGTCCATCGCCCGCCCCACATCCTTGATCGCGGCCTTGGCCGCCATCGTGCCAAACGTAATGATCTGGGCAACATTGTCACGTCCATATTTCTGCGTGACGTAGTTGATCACCTCGCCTCGCCGGTTCATGCAGAAATCGATGTCGATATCCGGCATCGAAACTCGTTCGGGATTCAGGAATCGTTCAAACAACAACTCGTGTTGCAGCGGATCGAGGTCGGTAATTCCCAGCGCGTAGGAAACCAGGGACCCAGCCGCCGATCCGCGCCCCGGTCCCACCGGAATGTCATGTTCCTTCGCATAACGGATGAAGTCCCAGACGATCAGAAAATACCCCGGGAACTTCATCTGCTGGATGATTGCCAACTCCCGCTCCAGCCGCTGCTCGTAATCCGTAACCGGATGCTTCAGCTTCCCTTGCTCGTGCAGTGGCCGCAGCACTGCCATGCGCCGTGCGAATCCCTCGCGCGTAACGTGCGCAAAATAGCTGTCAATGGTGTAGCCCGGTGGAACATCGAATTGGGGGAAAGGCGTCGCTATTTTCTCCAGCCGCAGGCTGCAACGCTCGGCGATATCGAGCGTGCGAGTCAAGACCTCAGGCGAGTCTTTGAACACGCGGTGCATCTCGTCGTGGCTCTTGACGAAGAACTGCGTGCCATCAAACTTCATCCGCGCCGTGTCGTGAATCGACTTGCCGGTCTGGATGCACAGCATCACATCCTGCGCGTGCGCGTCGTCCTCGCACAGGTAGTGGCTGTCGTTCGTCGCCACGAGCGGCAGTCCCAGGTCTTTTTCCAACTGGAACAGTCCCGAACGAATTCGGTGCTCCATCGCGAGGCCCTGGTCTTGAATCTCGAGATAGAAATTATCCTTGCCGAAAATATCCCGGAGTGTCCCGGCGGCCGCGCGCGCCGCGTCATAGTTCCCTTCCATCAACCGCTCCGCCACCTCCCCTTTCAGGCAGCCTGAAAGCCCGATCAGTCCGCGGGAATGCTCTGCCAGAAACTTCTTGCTCACCCGCGGCTTGTAGTAGAAGCCATGCAGCGAAGCTTCCGACGTAATCTTCACCAGATTGCGGTAGCCCTCTTCGTTCTCCGCCAGCACCAGCAAATGGTTGTAGGTGTCGCCTTCGGGCGGCATGCGCTCGATGTTGTGATCTTCTTTCTTGCAGATGTAAAGTTCGCAGCCCACGATCGGCTTCACGCCCGCGTGATTCGCCGCATTCACGAAATGCACCGCCCCAAAGATATTTCCATGGTCGGTCATCGCCACCGCGGGCATCCCCAGCTCTTTCACGCGGTGACAAAGTTGTTCGACGTCGCAGGCGCCATCCAGCAGGGAGTAATCGGTATGGAGGTGCAGGTGGACGAATTGGGACATAGGGTCAGCTTTATTTTACGTTGCGGCTCATTCTAACGGGAAGCGCAGAAGAAGAATCAGCGAGTTATCCACAGAACGCAGGTACGCTCAACGCACTTACGCCGAAGAACGGATAAGAGCTACTGGCTTTCCTGCGCGCCAGGCACGTGGAAATCCACGCCACGATCGTCGTTTTCCTTGGCAGTGGCTGGAATATCCAGGTCAGAAAGCGGAATCTTCTGCGTATGTTGGGGGTTGAAGTTCCACAGCGTCTGGCCGATGATGGCGTAATTGTGCACTTCCTGCTTGTGCTCGTCGCGGAAAACCAGCACCGTGGCCGGTGCGGCTTCGTTGAGTTCCGAGTGCTCGCTTCGTTCGCGCGGCGGCGGAGGCGCTGAGCCCGCGTAGAGATCTTGATCGCCCTGCTGCCGCATCTGCTGCTGGTCTAGGCTCTGCTGGTTCATCTCGTTCGCCAGGCCAGTCTGATATTGCTGATCGTAATCGAACGAAGAATCAGTATCCCAGTAGGGATCGTACGCACCGCCGTACCCCCAGGGATACCCGTAGGCGCCCACACATCCGAAGCCGTAGTAATAGCAGTTGCTTCCGATGCCGGTTCTGAATCGCACACCCGCGCGAGAACGCCCGAAGCCGCGATTAAAGCCGCGCGTGGAGAATGACGGACGGGCAACAGAGCCGCGCGCGAAAGAATGCCCCGCAAAACTCGATCCGGAACGCGCACCGCTAAAGGCGGGACTACTCGCATGGCTGGCAAACCCGCCGTGCGAAGCGAATCCACCATGCCCGCCGGCGGATGCATGACCACCGCCGTGCTGCGCCGAAACCGGCAGAGAAGCCAGCAGGAGCACGAACGCCACACTGAGAAGCGATCGCTGCATGCCTCTATTATATGCCTGCTTCAGCCTGGATAACCCAGAAATTAGTACCTGCCCTAAGGCGAATTAGGACATCACCTCAACTGCACACACCGGAGGCGCTACCGTTTTCTGGTCTTTCCCTTTGTCTTATGAGCTGGTTTCGTTGATTTTGCAGGATGTTTCGCAGTCTTGTCCTTGGCTTTAGCCGGTGTAGGCTTCCCCTTGGGCTTCGCCTTCGGACTCGGCTTTTTCGCCGGTGGCGCGGGGGTGGGGGCCGCAACTGCCGCAGCCACAGCTTTCCCTTTGCCCTTCGCCACCTCGCCCTTCTTTCCCGCCACAGCCTCCGCCGGAGCAGCAGCCGCGGCCTTAGGCCCGCGCCCGCGCCGAGGTGGCGGTGGTGGAGGAGGCGGCGGCGGAGCAAACGGTTTCAAAAACTTCAAAGTTTCCGTCCGTGAGCGCAGCCTTCCGTCCAGCAGCAGCATGAACACGTCGCGTGCAATCTTCGGGTACTCGGGCAGCGCTGGAGTAATCAGCAACTCCGTCATCTCGGGCAGCGGAATGCGCTGCTGCACCTGCCGCCACTTGGTCAGAAAGTTCTTGATCTTCTGCGCTACCGTCTGATGCCGCGCCGTCACCGCCAGAAACAGAATCATTTCCGGCCGCGCCGAAGACAGCAGATTCCATGTCCGCGAAGGTGTCGCTGCTTCCTTCCCGGTCAACCGCTTCGCCAGTTCCTTGGCATGGTCTTCGATGTCGCGCCACGACTCGATCAGATCCTTACGCGGAATCTGCCGCCGCAAATCTGAGATGTCTTTATCCGAAAGCCGCGCCGTCAAAAAGTGCATCACCGCCGGCGACGGATCCACGGTATAACCCAGGTCCACCATCTGCTGCCGGGTTTTCATCAATTGCCCCAGCCCGTTCGTATCCACCTTGGCTGACGACCAGTGTGGATGCAGCACCTTCAGCCACTCTTCCTTTTCCAGCGCTCGCACCACGCTCAGCGGATCATCTTCATGCGCCAGTTGCGCAATCTCGTGCCCCACCGCACTGCGCGAGATGTGCTCAATGTATTTGTTTTCTTTCGCAGCGTCGTAGCGTTGCTGTGTGCGCTCCTCCAGCGGCCAGTGAAAGCGCGCCGCAAACCGCGCAGCCCGAATCAACCGCGACGGATCCTCCAGGAACGAATAGTTGTGCAGAATCCGCAGCAGCTTCGCCTCAATGTCGGCCACGCCATTGAAAGGATCAAGCAGCAGCCCGCGCGATCCCTCATTCAGTGACAGCGCCATGGCGTTCACCGTAAAGTCGCGCCGTCGCAGGTCTTCCTGAATGCTGGCCGGAGCAATCACCGGCGCCTTGCCCACCTTCTCGTAGACTTCTGTCCGCGCCATGCCGATCTCGGCGCGCACATTCCCCGGCAAAACCAGAAACAGCGTGCGCACGTCTTCGTCGTGGCCGGCCACTTGCGCGCCCGCTCGCTCGAAATCCTTCTGCAATTTGAGGGGATTGCCTTGAACTGTGAAGTCTAGGTCGCGGATCGTGAACCCGCTGATGATGTCGCGAATCGCCCCGCCGGTAAGATAGAGAGTGATTCCCGCGGCGCGGGCTATATCTTGTACCAGGTTGACGCCTTTCATCTGATCCGGCGTCAACCGGATTTCCATCGTGTAAATGTAATCAGCCATTCGTCGTCAGACAACTCACTTCAAGCAATCCAGCAGGCCGCACTTTCCTGCACATCCTGGACACGACCCTAACCGGACGACATCCACTGCTTTTACACAGGATTTCCACAGACCACTGGGGCCCAGACTGGTTCCTTCTCGGCCGGTTTATACTCAAGCCATTAAATACAAAGCACTTAAACAGACTTTAGTTGAGACAAGGCAACTTAAAGGAATAACACAAGGTTTATAATTTGGCTACTGCCAACGTGGATTCACGCGATTCCTTCCCAATTAGTGCGAGAATGAGGCGGCTGTCGAGCTTCAGCCATCGGGCTTCGGCTGAACCAGCCTGCTTTGCGAAGCCCGAAAGCCGGAGCCCGAAGTCCGACCATGCCCTCGACCCATAAGAAAGTAATCGTCCGCAAGATGGACCGCGATTCCGTCTCCGGCTACGTCTCCCCGGCCCAATTCCTCACCGAAGGCAAACTCGAACTTCTCAACACCTCCGGCAACGTCGTCGCCATGGACCTGCGTGAGATCAAGGGTGTCTATTTTGTCCGGGAGTTCGGCGACTCCGAGTCGCTAACTCGCAAAACCTTCACCACTCGCCCCCGCTCCGAAGGTCTCTGGGTGCGCCTCCGCTTCAAGGACAACGAAATTCTCGAAGGCCTCATGCCCTCCGACCTCATGCAGAACATACCGGAAGGCTTCCTCGTCAACCCTCCCGACCAGCGCTCCAATACGCAGCGCATCTTTGTCCCCCGCACCGCGCTTGAGTCGCTCACCGTGCTCGCCGTAATCGGCGCCACTCGCCGTCCCCGCCGCGGCCCCACCGACGACCAGCGCCAGGTGCCCATGTTCGAAGAATAAAGTTCGAAGAGTAGAGGGCTCGACGAGTAAGAGTTTGAAGAACAAGAGTAGTGTTCGAGGAATCAGATTCGGTATTGCAATCTCCCCGCACTTGCGATAAAAAGGCTCAGTCCGGGCGCGGCCAAACCCCTGCGCCGCAAGAACGGCCGGGGATGTCCACCTTCCTCCTGCCCCGTCCGGTCATTGCATAGTCACGTCCCAAAGGTAAAGGTGTCCTATGAAGGTTTTCTGCGCCTCAACTCCGAAGCAACCTCTGGCCGTCACACTTGCCGCAATCCTTCTCATCTCCTGCGCGCTAGCTCTTGTGCAGAGGTCCAGCGCCCAGCAGTCAGCATCGGTGGCGCCATCTCCGCTGATCACGCAGCCCGTCGACGAATCGCAATTGACCGTGCTCCGTGGCAACACTTATCCCCTGGCGCGTCCCCAGTTCGATCTCGGCACAGCCCCGGCCACACTCCCCATGCAGCGCATGCTCCTGGTACTGAAGCGCAGCCCGCAGCAGGAGCACGCCCTGCGCACCCTGCTCGACAATCAGCAGGACAAGAATTCTGCGAACTACCATCAGTGGCTGACGCCCGAGCAATACGGCACACAATTCGGCCCCACCGACGCCGACATGCAAGTCATCACCGGATGGCTGCAGTCCCACGGATTCCAGCTCGGCACGCCCTCCAAAGGCCGCACACTGATCGAATTCTCCGGCTCCGCCAGTCAGGTGCAGGAAGCCTTTCACACCACCATTCACAAATATCTCGTGAACGGCGAGCAGCACTGGGCCAACTCCAGCGACCCCTCGATCCCCACTGCACTGACTCCGGCCGTCGCGGGAGTGTTTACGCTGCATGACTTCCTTAGAAAACCGCACTACCGCCTATCGAAGGACAAAGGTACCTTCACGCCGGGCAGGCGTCCGCAGATCACGTTTACCGATGGCAGCCATGGATTGGCTCCGGGCGATTACGCAGTTATCTACAACATCAATCCCGTGTACAACGCCACGCCCACTCCAATCGACGGCACCGGAATCTCGATTGGCGTCGTGGGACGCTCCGACATCATCCTCCAGGACATCACAGATTTCCGCACTATGTTTGGCATCAATGGCCCCACCCCGCAGGTGATCGTCAATGGTCCGGACCCTGGCGATGTCCCCGGGGACGACGTCGAGGCTACGCTTGATGTCACGTGGTCCGGAGCCGTCGCGCCGGGCGCGCAAGTTCTTTTCGTCAATTCGTCGGTCACCAATACCACCGACGGCGTGACCCTGTCAGAGATTTATATCGTCGATAACAATCTCTCTAACATCATGACTTACAGCTTCGGTGGCTGCGAGGCCAAGTTTGGCGCGGACGCGGCGCTCGACCTAAGCCTGGCCGAGCAAGCTGCCGCTCAAGGCATCAGCTTTTTTGCTTCTACCGGCGACGCCGGGGCCGAGGGTTGCGACGATCCAAATTTTGAGACCGTAGCGACAGGGCCACTCTCCGTAAACTTACCCTCGTCTACTCCCTTTACTACCGCGGTTGGCGGCACGGAATTCAACGACACCCCCGCATCTACTTATTGGAGTCCCACCAACAGTTCCACGGGCGCGTCGGCGCTCTCCTACATTCCTGAGGTTGTGTGGAACGACAGCTGTCCCGAGTCTACTTGCGGTGCCAACGCGAATATCGCCGCGGGCGGCGGCGGAGAGAGCACCGGAGACCTCAGCCAGGGTGGAAGCTTTGCCGGGTTTCCCAGACCGTCATATCAGTCTGGCGTTACTGGGATCCCCCCCGTCGCCGATAACGACAACCAGCGCGATACTCCGGACGTGTCTCTTTCAGCTTCTGGGCACGACGGGTATGTGCTCTGCTTCCAAGCCTCTTGCGAGAGTGGATTCATTGACATAATTGGCGGCACTTCTGCCTCATCGCCTTCCTTCGCCGGCATCATGGCGCTAGTGGACCAGAAGATGAGCCTCGCTGCTGCTCCGGATAACAGCCCGCGCCAGGGTCTGGCGAACTATGTGCTTTACCCCTTGGCTTCCGCCCAGGAAAACGCCGGGACCGCATGTAACGCATCCACGACTCCCGCTTTGCTCGCCACCAGCGGCTGCGTTTTCAACGACGTCACAGTCGGCAACAATGCCGTGCCCGACACGAGCTTTACGTCCACGCTTTACCAGGCTGTAACCGGTTACGACCAAGGCTCAGGACTAGGCTCGGTGAATGTAGCAAATCTCGTGAACAATTGGTCTAGCGTCACTTTCCGCCCAACCACTACCTCCCTCAAGCTCAACAGCGGTACGACGACCGTCACCGTTACCCACGGTACGCCGGTCAACGTGAGCGTCACCGTCGCTCCCAGTAATGGAACAGGAACACCTGCTGGCGATGTCTCGTTGCTCGCCGCAGTCGGCATCGCACCTCCGAACGGTGTCAGCCAAACCAGCGTGGGCGGATTTACCTTGACCAACGGCTCCACGGCAGCCGGCTCGACCACCGCGATTCTTCCTGGCGGCGGCCCCTATGCTGTAACGGCTCACTACGCGGGCAATAGCACAAGCACGGCGACAGGCGTCTTCGCTCCCAGCGATTCCAACGCAGTGATGGTGAAGGTCACACCTGAGAACAGCACCACCACCATGTCAGGCGTCGACCCGAACAACAATCCGATTGCCGGCGGCAACAACACGTTCCCGTTCGGGACCCCCTTGTTCGTCCGCGTGCAGGTGGCCGGCATTTCAGACCAAGGCGTGCCCACCGGACAGGTTCACTTCACGGACACCTTCGGCGGCCTGCCCCTCCAGGTTTCGGGCTACGCCCCGGTCGCTAATCCAGTCTCCCTAAACAGCCAGGGCACTGCCTCGATCGGTGGAGGAAGCGTCGATTTCTTGGGTGTTTTCAACTATGATGCCGGCAACCACAGCATCTCCGGCAGCTATGCTGGCGACGCCAGCTTTAATAGCAGCAGCAGCTCGCAGCCGGTAGCCTTCACGATCCAGCCAGGTTTCACTGCAGTCTCCGGCCTGGCAAGCGTCACCATCGCCGCCCCGGGCGGATCGGGAGCAACAACCCTCGGCATTATCGCTTCAACCGGTTTCACCACAGCGATTGCCGTAACCTGCACTGGCTTGCCTGCTGGGGCCGCTTGCACCCCGACCTCGATCACCGGCAACGGGCCGAACAACATCGTTACCGGCACCATTACTGTCACTACGACTGCCCCTGCGGCTGCCATGCTTCAACCCGTCCAGCGGCCCTTTTACTTCGCCATGCTCGCCGCGGCGGCTATGCCTTTCGGTGGCATTCTCCTACTAGCGGTGCGGAGAAAGCGCAACTACGCTACACTCCTCGGACTGCTAGTCCTGGCTTTAATCATCGGTCTTCCAGCCTGTGGTGGAGGCGGCGGAGGCGGGAGTACGCCACCCCCACCACCACCGCCGAATACTGGCACCCCCGCAGGCACCTACAGCATCAACGTAAACGTAGCTGCCGGATCGATTTCGGGTTCTGTCGGCAGCTTCACACTCACTGTGCAGTAAGCGGCCGGGCGGCCGACGATGGACGGACGATCGTTTCGAAGCAAAGAAGAACGCTGAAGACGGCCGCCAGCCCGGCTAATTCACCGTAAGACTAATCATCGTCGTCTGCTGAAGCTTGCCTGCCGTCGCGGCGACGGTCACCGTCGAAGTCGTCGGGGTTG
This sequence comes from Candidatus Sulfotelmatobacter sp., assembly GCA_035486795.1. Classification (GTDB taxonomy): domain Bacteria; phylum Acidobacteriota; class Terriglobia; order Terriglobales; family Acidobacteriaceae; genus Sulfotelmatobacter. The sequence goes on from DATHMS010000147.1 coordinate 9,914, forward strand.
TCCCTCCGCCGCCACCAGTACTACTACCACCACCGCCACAGGCCAACATCACCCCCAAGCCAATGATCACTGCCGCCAGCATCGGCATGAGCGGGCTGCGTGCTCTGCGCCATCCGATCAAGCAAAAAGCAGCGGCCATTACGGCCACAGGCAAAAGCGGGCTCGGCATCCGTCGTGAGGCGGATTGCGTGCCAACCGAGAACGTCAGTGTAGTCGTAACGGCGGTGCCCGAAGGTGTTACCTGGGCCGGGCTAAACCCGCAAGTGGTCCCCGCAGGCAGACCGGAGCAGCTAAAGCTCACGGCAGAGTCGAACCCTCCCTGCGGCGTTATGGTCAGCGTAACCGTACCCTGATTGCCAGAGTTCACGGTAAGTGAACTCGCGGAGGAACTCAGCGCGAAGCCCCCCGAGCAGGCTGGGAAGCTGAAGGATGCGATCCGCGTACTCCATTCATTCTTGCCGTTGGCTGGCTGATATTGATTCGTATACCAGAACGTGCAGTCATCCGTAGGGTCGATGGCCATGCTGCTGTAGTCGCCCCAGCGCACGGAATTCGTCTGCGACGCGGTGGAAACTCCAGCGGCGGACAAAATATCGATCTCTGTTTCCATCGTGCCCAGCGTGTCCGTGGACTGGCGACCGGTGTAGCGGATCGTCGGGCTCATGCTGCTGCTTGAGACGTTGTACCCCACCGCGATATCCCCCACCTGGTCCATCGCGATGCTGCCCATCCAGCGATAATTCGAATCCGGCGCGTACGTCCCCTGCTGGTACACCGAAAAACCCGAGCCCGGGTTGCGCAGTTCGTACCAGCGAATGCCCGTCTGGTCGCTGCCGGAAGCGACTTGCACTGAGTGGTTGGCCACCAGATCCTCGTAGCTCCCGAAGTTGCGATACGCCAGCCGGTACATCAACCGGTCCCCGAATACACCAAGCATTTCTGAGGTGCCCGCCTGGGGAACACAGTTATCAGCGGGGGTGAATACCGTCACTGTATCGCCGCAAGGCTC
>DATHMS010000148.1:0-17739 GCA_035486795.1 Candidatus Sulfotelmatobacter sp.
ATCCTCGACCTGCGCACCGTCTCACCGCTCGACCGCGAAGCCATCGCCCAGACCGTGAAGAAGACAAACAAAGTCATCATCCTGCACGAGCACTCCCGCACCGGAGGCCTGGCCGGCGAAATCGCAGCCATCATCAACGAGGAAGCCTTCGACGACCTCGACGGCCCCATTGTGCGCATCGCAGGTCTGGATTCAGCAATCCCGTTTTCTCCCCCTCAGGAAGAGCACTACCTGCCCAAGGTGGCAGACGTAGTCCGCGAAGCCCGTCGCCTCAAGGCATATTAAGTTCTCAAGGCGGAAAGAATGAGCAGGAGTTTGTGGGAACGGGCGCCTCGCGCGTTCAGCCGACCGGAGCGAGGCGTCGATAAGCTCCACAGAATCGGCCTGGCTTAATGCCCTGCGCAAAACTAGCGCCCCACCCGCTCCTTCTGCCACAATAGTCGGTCCGGAGGGATTCATGCCTAAGTTTATTCTCGGCATCATTGTTACTCTTCTAGTGCTCATTCTCGGAGGACTCGGCTTCGCCACGCTCGGGCTCCTCCCGACTCACGCCAATGTCCCGCCACCTCAATGGGAGCATCATCTGGCCAACGCCGCCGTCGATGCTTCCATGGAGCGGCACGCTCCCCATCTCACCAATCCCTTGCCGCCCAACGACCAGAACTTTGAAGACGGTATGAAGCTTTACACCATGAACTGCGCCGTATGCCACGGAGGACTCGATCGCAAGGCCGCCTCTCTCTCTAAGTCTTTCTATCCGCCCGCTCCAAACCTCATTTCCGACCCTCCCGATGACCCCGAGTGGCACGTCTTCTACACCATTCGCACCGGGGTGCGATACACCGGCATGCCCGCCTGGGACAAAACTCTAAGCGAGCAGGATATGTGGAAGATCACCAGCCTCCTGTCGCACATGGAAAAGCTCCCCCCCGCCGTTCAGGACTACTGGAAGACAAGCTTCGGAGTACCAGCCCCGACCGGCGAAGAGGATAAGAAGTAAGTCGGCGAGAAATACAAATCGTCGAAGCATTCAAGGGGCTTGACTCTTCAATTGAAACGTAACCCGCTATAATATTTGTTTGCGTCGACCCTGTGCCCCCAACCGTGGGCCGCGTGGAAGGAAATCATGCCGACTGACATCATCATGCCCCAGATGGGCGAGTCCATCGTCGAAGGCACTATCACCAAGTGGCTGAAGAAGCCCGGCGACAAGGTCCAGCGCGACGAGCCTCTCTTCGAAATCTCTACCGACAAGGTCGACGCTGAAATTCCCGCGCCCGCCTCCGGAGTTCTGCAGGAGATCAAAGTCACCGAAGGCACGACGGTCGGCGTGAATACAGTTGTAGGCACCATCGCCGTAGATGGCGAAGCCGCGGCCGCTCCCGCGAAAGCCGCTCCGGCACCCGCGCCAGCGAAAGAAGAAAAGCGAGAGGAGAGGAAGCCCGCAGCCGCTGCGCAGCCCGCGCCACCTGCCAGCGTTCCGCCGCCGCAAGAGTCGGAAGACGAGGAATCCCGTTCCTCACCCCTCGTCCGCAAGATCGCCCGCGAGCACGGTGTCAATCTTTCCCAAGTTCGCGGCACCGGACTCGGCGGTCGCATCACCAAGCAGGACATCATGGCCTTCGTCGAGAGCCCCTCAGCAGCGCCAGCCGCTTCACCCGCCGCAGCCGCGCCCCAGGCTTCATCGCGCCCGCCCGCTCCTGCTGCGTATCCCGGTGACCTCGTTCCCATGACCAATATGCGCAAGATCATCGCCCAGCGCATGATCGAGTCGCGCCGCACCAGTGCTCACGTCCACTGCATGTACGAAGTGGATTTCACCCGCATCGTCACCCTGCGCGCTAAGCAGAAGACCGCCTTCGAGCAGCGCCACGGAGTCCGGCTCACCTTCATGCCTTTCTTCGTGCGCGCCGCTATCATCGCCGTGCAGCAGTGGCCGATCATCAACGCCTCGCTGGAAGGCGACAACGTCCGCTACCACCGCAACATCAACGTAGGCATCGCGGTCGCCCTGGATTGGGGACTGATCGTCCCCGTCCTAAAAAACGCCGGCGACCTCAACTTTCTGGGCCTGCAACGCGGCATCACCGACCTCGGCGAGCGCTCCCGCAGCAAGAAACTCAAGCCCGAGGACGTCGAGGGCTCCACGTTCACCGTCACCAACCCCGGCCAGTTCGGCGCCGTCTTCGGCCTGCCCATCATCAACCAGCCAAACGCCGCCATTTTGGGCGTGGGTGGCATCACCAAGCAGCCCTTGGTCGTCACCGACAAAGAAGGGAATGATTCCATCGCCATCCGCTCCGTCGTACACCTGACGCTCGGCTACGACCACCGCCTCATCGACGGCGCCGTGGCCGATCAGTTCATGGCTCTGGTGAAGAAATCTCTCGAGACCTGGAGCGAAGAGATCGGCTAAAGGGTCAGGGCGGAAGGCTGGCTGTTCGAAGCTGGCGGCTGCTTGCACCACGTGGATGCATTCAAACACTCCACCAGAGCCCCATCCCGATTGGCGTAGCCCTTGTCATTCACCATCGTGATCGCCGTCGCCACCCCATCAAACCGGAAGCCGTCATAATTCAAATGCGCCTCCGAGTTAAAGATCTTGATGTCGCTCGGCCCCGGCGCACTTTCATCCACATAAAACCCCAGCGGCTGCGTCCCCTGCGGAATCATCGAGTCCGCTTCCATGTTCGCGAACACCAGATGATCGCTCGCACCTTGCACGTACACGCCATACTGATCGAACCAGTTCACCAGCAAGTGTTGGAACGTCAGCCACGTCTGCCCGTTGATGTTGATTACCGGCATATTGCTCAACGCCATGGGCACGATCGGCTCGTTGTAGTACGTCGCCGGAGAGTTCACCGAATACACATAGACGAACCCGTTCGCAAAATAAAAATTCCACTGCGCTGTCAGGTTCGACGACACCGCCGCCACCTTCTGCCCCCAGATCGATCCGAACAAACAGAAGTTCACCGTCGAGTAAGTGGCCGGCAGCGGAGCTTTCCACGCGTTTCCCGTTACGTGCACCCATGCCGACGAAGGCACCGCGTAGTATCCCGTCAAGTTCGGCGCCGCCCCGCTGCCATAGGCATCAAACGCAATCGGATTTCCCGAACTGCCAGAAGAAGCCGTCGCCAGACTCTCATTCCAGACATCTCCACGCTTGAAGAGAATCGAATCCCCCGGCGAAAACGTCTGCCCGTTTACGTGCGCAATCGTCTGCCAGGGTGTCGACACCGCAGTCCCGCTGTTCGCGTCGCTCCCCGCAGTGGAGCTCACGTAGTAAGTCGTTGCCGAAGCCAGTCCGCTCCACACCAGAAACACGAAGACAACGATTTTCCGCGCCACCTTGATCGCCGCGATCATCTTGAATGGAGCACAGCCGTTCGCGGAGCCCATCCCCTCGCGCAGTCGAACCGCCCGCTGCGACTTTGCCTGGCGGACCTTTCGACCCTTCGCTCTCTTGAGTGCTTTTCTAGACACTTTCACAGCCATTTCTCTCCCACTTGGCTCGCTCTCCCAATGGAAAAGGCCATCAGCTCTCGCCGATGGCCCACATCTATTCACACTCGTAATAATTTCAGCCTTCTCGTTCCGCCTCGTCTTGCACTTGATTGGCACTGTCTCCAGTGTCATAGTTCGTCAGCCCGGCATTTGCCGAGGGCGCAGGGCCAGGTTGAGTCACTCGGCTCTCCGGCGATGCCGGTGCAGGCAACTGCCCACCCTCGACATCCGTCCCTCCAAAGTCTGTGACCGCCGGATTTCGATCACTCTGTTCAAACGCCTGTGGAATCGATGGTGTCGCCGCTTCTGGGTTAATCGCACTGCTCATGAGCTTCTCCTTCAAGAAATATTTACGAAACAAGTAACGTGGAGAGAGCCGCCTTCGGCCGTCCGTCGAGCGCAGCTCGACCTTTTTCGCTGCCCGCTGCTAGCTGACGGCTGATAGCTGCTCTCCCCAATAAAAAGGCCACCGGCTTTCGCCGATGGCCCCGAGGCCTCGCTCCAACTCTAATGAATCTCCCACGCCATGATCGGCGCCTCCGTCGGATTGTCCGCCGGAATCGTGATCCCGTTGTTCAGCGTCCCGCCCGTCGTCACGCTCTCCACCGTCCCGCTAGTCCCGCCCAGGAAGGTGAACCCCGCCGAGCTCCCTCCATAAATCTGAGCGCACGTGCTCGTGCAACTGCTCGTGATCGCCAGGTAATACTTGCCCGGCTGCAGCGTAGCGCTTGCGGTCCAACTCAAGGTCTTGTATCCCAGGCTCGGCGCAAACGTCGTGCCCGCCGTGCTCCCAATATGTGCCACCACATTCCCCGCGCTGTTCAGCACTCCAATGTCATAAGTACTGCTCGTGTTGTCCACCGTCGAAACGTCATACGTGACCTGCGTCGTAGTCAGCGGAAACGTCAGCACCACGCCCCATAGCTCCACTTTGTTCGCCGTGCTCGAAAAGCTGATCGCAGTCCCTGTTGTGTTCGTCGTCAACCAGGGAATCGAATACGATGCGCTGCTGCTCACATTCGAACCCGGCATGTCGAGAAACATTTGCACGGTCGTGCTGCCGGAGCTCGCCTGCAGCACCCGCCCGAGGATCTGCGTCCCGGCGGGCCGTGTCGCACCCCCGTCATGGCACAGAGGATAGAGTCCGCTGCTCGCCGTGCTCGAAGGCACTACGTAATCCCCCACCACGGTCGCCGTCCCGTCGAAGCTGCAATAAGCAGACCCCTCGCGCGCCAGCGTAACTACCCCCGACGTCCCGGCATTTGCAATCACCACGCCGATAGCCCCGCTGGTCAGTGCGCTTGAGGACGACGCCGCACACCCCGCTCCGGTCAGCACCGCCAGTCCGTTGATGATCGTGCCGGTCGAAGTATCATTGCAAAGTTCGTAACTCTCGCTGGCAAACTTTCCCAGCTCAAAGCCGCTGCCACTCGTGGCGTTTCCCGCGACGTAAACCGTTTCCGGCCGCAGTCCGCTGCCGCTTCCGGAACTGTTGAATGATCCTACGTTATAACTCTGATCGGTCCAGGGCTTCAGATTGCCGCTCGCATCTATCGCCCACTTCAGTCCGCTGTTAATCCAGAAGCCCAGCCCGTATGCACTTCCAGAAGGTGAACTTTCGCTGCGCAGCACTGCGTAGCTATCACCCGCGTCGTATCCCAGCGATACCCGTTGCCAGGTTGAGCTGTTCGTATAACTGGAGTACACGTGCAGGTTCTGCGCCGTCGTCCCGTTGTATTCGCCCAGGTCATTCGCATCCTCCTGGAACAGATTCGAGAAGTACGAACTGGTCGCCGTGGTCGCCACTTTCTGCGGTGCCCCGGCGTTGGCGGAGATGTAATAATTCCCGTCGCTCGAAATCCCCAGCGCGGAAGTCCCCGCTCCCGCAGCTGCCATCGCCGTCCCCGGTATCGGCGAACTCACCATCCACGGCCCCGCCACGAGCAGTTGGCCGTTCACCGTCACGTTTCCGCTGAACGTCGCCGCGGCCGCCGAAATCCCGTTAATGCCCGTATAATTCAGCGTCGACCCGTTGTCCGTGAGCGCGCTGTCCCCGCTCACCGCCGCTCCATTTGTCCCATACATCGCCAGTTGCGTCGCCGACCCGCTGTTCACCGCGCCTGACCCGCAACCCGTACAGGTTCCCGTCACCGTCAGATTTCCGTTGATGCTTACCGGCACGTTGAACGTCTTCAACGAAGAAGTCAGCCGCTCCAGGTAATTTACGTTGTCGCCGGCATTGCCCACATATTCCGAGATCGACACGGGACAACCGATGGAGAGTTGTGCGCTGGAAGCTCCCGCGGCGGCGGCATTATCCAGCCCAAGATAGCAGTCGTTCGCGTCGTAGCTCGGTCGCTGTCCTTGCGAAGCCAACGTTTTAGCTGCGTTCGAGTCGACCAGCGTGATCAAGTGGCCTGAGGTGATGTCTTCTTTGAGGCCGGCTTCGAGAATGAGCCTGCCTTTCAATCCAGCTTCATCCGGAGTGCTGTAAAGCCCCGCGGCAAACAGCGTCGACCCCGTGGAACCGCCTGCATTCGCATTGCTATTTTCCATGCACTGCACCCAGGCGCCGCCTGTGATGACGTTGCAGTCCTGAGCGAAGAACTTCGGGATCATCGCCCCAAACTGACTGACGATTTGACTGACCGGATTCGCGGCGGTAGGTGCAACGTTGTCTCCGTAACGATCAAAGGTGACACCAGAAGGGGAAGGGCTACCCCCGGAGTAATCCGCCTCGGAGGTATACACGACAGAACCAGGCCAAAACACACCTGCACCCGAGCCGTTGCCAAAAGCCGGCCAGAACTGCGGAGGGCTGGTCACCGTATAGCTTGCCGTGCTGGTCGAGGCTGTGTCGCTGAAGCTGCAAACGTCAGCTGCTCCTACCGCGGAGCACACGGAACCCGCCGCCAGTCCAGTCGCCACCGATCCGCATGTCGAAGTCGATCCGCCTGTGCAAATGGCCGTGTAGGGAGCAGGCTCGTTCGCCAGACCAGAAGTGCGGATGACGTCGTAGGTGATCGTTCCAGCCGTTCCAAACTGCGGCCAGACGACAGGGATGCTCCCACTCCCGTTCGTCAACGCGATCCCCGCCAGAAACGGCGCACTGTAGCCGAAAGTTGAACTGTGCGCAACGATGTAGTAGTTGTACTGCGTGCCTCCCGTATTCGCGTACAGCGGCGCCGACCCTACCGGACCAACCGTGCTCTTGATCGAGGCGTAGCCTCCTTCGACAATCAGCCCAGCTTGCCCGACACCCAGCGGATTCTTCCCCGCGCAATTGGCGACTTCAAAGTAATCGCTGTCCAACTCTACGTTAGGCACATTGCTGTAGGATGAGTTGCTTCTGACCCCAAACTGCGCCTGCGCCTGAATGACGGAATCTGAGATTCGCAGAGTGTTGGAATTCTGATTGTCAACTCCGTTTGAGAAGCATCCCAGGCTCAGCTCGGAATTCTTAATCCACATAATCCCGTTGTTGCCGCTTCCTCCTTTGCCCAGCACAGCTACTGAGCAAAAGTCGGTGGAACAGTGGAACCATCCAGCGTCACCGCTCGCGTCCAGCCCGTCAATCACTGCAGACTGATCATTATCGACCTGGATTAGCGACCCGAACGAAGAACCTGAGACTCCATTGCCTTCCGGATTTGGATTTGCCGCGGCAATCGTCAGGAAATGAGTATGCTGCGCCGCGTCTTCGATCATCGGGAAATTGCAGACGCTACAGGCGGGTTGGCCCGTGAAGTTTTTGACCGTCACGTCCCAAACGTCGTTCTGGTTACTCGTGCTGCCGACCACTAGGCAGCTGTCGGCCATCGTGCACGTCACCACCGACCCCGAAAAATCTAACGTCGTGTAGGCTGAAAGCGCAGTGACCCGGGCTTGGAAAATGTAGTGTCCCGGCGGAATGACCACAGCCCCTACCGCAACGTGGCCGCTTTCGATGATCGTCGTGCTATACGGCGCCGAGTTGATCGCCTCTTGCACTCCCTGCGAAGCTGATCCGATGCTGTACCCCGATCCGTGACTGTTTGCGGCAGTGAAGGTAATCGTCCCGTTCGATCCCCCTGCTTGCGTGCACGTCGTGGACGTGATCAGCACGGCTTCTGGTGTTCCTACTCCGGAAATATATCCGTAGGTTTGCGATGGCATCACGGTCACCGCCGTCAGACCGCGCGGACACGGCGTGAGCGTGACCGTATTCGCCCCGGCACTAATCGTCCCGCTGGGATTCTGCAACCAGTTGTCGTTGGGCGCGACGTAAATGATATTGCTGAGATTGTTCGTCGAAAATTCTGTGCCGCCCGGCTGCGCGATGTTCTGGCTGGCCGCCGGACTCACCGACACGCCCCCGCTGCCGCCGCTCGGTGTCGAAGGCGCATACTGCCCCGTCGCCGAGGAATATGCCAGCACCTGCCCGTTTGCAGGCGCGGTCGATCCCACCGGAACACTTTGAATCTCGGTCGCGTTCGCGCTCGATCCGCAGGACCCCCACGTCCCGCTTCCCAGCAAACAGTTCAGCGCCGAGGCCGTTCCACTCCCCAACTCGTTCGTCGGCACCAACCCGCTCACCAGATTCGCCTTTGAGGCCGACGATAAATCCACGTACTGCTTGGGGGCAGCTTGTAGGGGCGCTGTCGGATTTGCACTCAACGTCAGGGCTCCGGTCATCGCTCCGCCAGCCGTCGGCAGATAATTCCCCGCTCCTACAGTCGCGATCGCCCCATCCACGTAAGCCTTGTTCGTTACATCGCCCGTGCCTACCGGCGTCGGCACATTCGGTGGCGTGGAAAAGCTCTTGGTCCCGTTGACGGTCTCTGTCCCCGCCAGATGCACCACCGCGTTGTCATTCGCTTTCGCGGCCAGCGCTGAATTTAGGTATTGCATCGATACCGGTTGAGCCGCCGTTCCTGACCCCGGCGTCGTCCGCACCTGCGCCAGGGTTGCCGGGGACGTCGCCGGCACCACCCAATATTCGGTTCGCACTTCGCTCGGTTGCAACTGATACACCACGCTGTAATAAACGCCGGCAGGCGCCGCGCCCGCGTTCGTTGCCAACGCTACGTTCAATGCGCCGTTCGCTCCCAGCGTCACATCCAAGGACCCCGCCGCCACAGCCGTCCCGTCCGCCGCCACAAACGCCGGCCACGTAATCACCAGAACCCCTTGAGCGAAACTTCCATCCGCCCTGTAGACGGTGTCGACCACGCTCGTTAGCGCCGGTCCACTCTGCGGCGCTGCATGCAGTCGCATGCCGGATGCCGCTATCACCCACCACAGCACCAAATAAAAAATCCGCCCCGAGGGACGGCGTATCTGAAACATACTTCCTCCTCAAACTCGGCTAGGAGCTCTTGATTAAGCCCGCGATCTCTCTGACCTTGTCATCCTGAGCAAAGCGAAGGACCTCACCTTGCCGGTGCCACTACCAGCTTGGCTCGACGCTTCTGCAGCGGTCCCGCTCTTCCGGTTCCCTAGCCTGTCGGGGACAGCTTAGAAAACCCAAAGCCCGCACCCTCAACTCCGCCCGGCCAAGAAATCCTCCACGCTCCGCACGTAAACGTCAGGGAAGTCGGCGACGGGCCGTTTCTCCTGTATAAAGTCGATTGCCTCCTCCACAGTCCATCCCTTTACCCCCAACAACGCTAGGGCCATCATCGGCGCCCGATGTACCCCAGCCGCGCAGTGGATAAACAGCTTCGCCGCTGGATCTTCCAACGCCTTCAGCGCAAAGTCCACGCCGCGCTCAAATATCTCGGGAGGCTTCGGCTCGAAGTCGTCGTCCGCCTTATTCCAGAGGACCTTAATCCCGTACGGTTCCGCATGCTGCGTGTCGTCGCACTCGATCTGCATGTCGATAATGTGCGTGATCCCCGCCTGCGACACCTTCGCCATGTTATCCGCGTGCCAGATTCCGCCGCCGACCGCAATCCGGTCGTCCAGCCACGTTATATCCATCCCCAACCTGCGCCGTTTGACTCTGACATGATTGCCCGCCCGGAGCTTCTCCCGGATATTCCCCCGTACATTCCCAAAACACTCGACCGCCGGGCCGCACCCGTCTAACCGCAGGTGGCTGTCCAGCAACTTTCTCGCGCGCGCTCCAATCCGCGGCGAAACCGACAACGCGGCCAGTTCGGCGATCTCTCCCGAACTCCAAACCCCGCGTTTCATTCTACGGTATCCTCTGGACCCTCACGCTTGACCTCCACGTCCGGTTCTTCGTTCTCTACCAGCATCGGCCCCGGCTCTTTCTTGCGTTCTCCATCCAGATATTCCTCCACGACGCTGGGTATCGCATTCTCGGTATTCTCACTGTCCTCATCGCTCGGCAACACGGACAGAACGGGGTCTTCGTCACAAATTACCGGATCGAGCGGCAGCCCCATTCGCGTCAGCAGCGTGTGCGCCAGCGAATTCTCCACCGCTCTCGGCGCGGTCTGCTCCGTCGATGGATACAGTCCTATCGCCTCAAACAGATACTTCGCCGACGTCAGTTGTCCGGCCTTGGCAACGTTGATGACACCCGTCGCGATCGCTTCCGCCGACTCTCCCACCAGGTTGTTGATGTTTTCCCGCACCTGCACCAGGTCCACCGGCTTCTTCTTCGGGCTCGCTCTTCCCTTGGTGGATCTCTTCCCGGAATCCTTCCCCGACTTCTTCGCCGTCCCCTTACGTTTTCCTCTTGCCTTCTTCTTACTCACGGCTCGCCCTCCCAAAATGTCGGCGTCATCCTGACTCCCGGCTTCAGCCGCATAGGGCAATCTTATGAGGAGCAGCGACTTAACCCGCAGATCCCACCCCGCCAGTGCGCGAAGCTGCGATGCAACCTAGGCTCTTTCAACCCAAAAAACGAAAGGCGCGCTTTTCAGCGCGCCCCGATATCTTGATAGAGTACTTTCTTTTTCTTGACTCTATATATTCAGAATAGCATTTTGCAATGGGTAAACCCGCCACATTTTGGAAATTTATATTTGCCACGCCATCAACAACTTGCGCATTTTTCGATCGAATTCCCCTCTTGACAAGTTTTTGATCATTGCGAAAACTCCCTTCTCGAGGGCAGCCCGGCCAGCAATCCTACCCTGAGGAAGTCTTCACTGAGCAGGTCGAGCACCTGAGGCAGTCGTCGCTCCACTGTCCTAAGACCGCAATGCAGAATGCGTGCAGCTTGTTCCTGAGCATACTCTTGCAGGATGATGCGCGCGATTAATTGCTGATCCCAATACTCCAGCCGATTCAAGCAACTCTCCACGTCACGCACGAAGATGACACGGTCTTCGAACGTAGTCGCGGTGTAGCAGGTCACCTTCGCGCGGAAGAACTCCCTCCCAACTAAGGACGGCAACCGCCCGGTCTCTATTGAAAAGCGCATGTAGCGCCGCAGTAAGCCCACCGTACGCTTTCGATAAAGCCACAGATCCGGATTGCGATCAAGAGGATCGTCCTGCTCCGCTCCATCCGGCAAGCCTCCCGAAAAGTTGCCCGCGGGTAGCGTTGGCCACACCGCACTCTGCAGAGAAACCTCGCCGGCAGACTTCTCGGCTGTCGGGGGCTCAACCGGCGGACCCATGTTCAACCCGTTCTCCTCCTCATCCCCCTCCGACTCTGCCGCGATCCATTCCACAAAGCTGCTCATGCCACCCCCCCCGCTGCGTCTAGATCCATCCCCCCACACTCCTCGAAGTCGCCGTCATCCGCGTCCCGCTGCGCTCTTCGCGGCCCCCTCGCGTTTTCCGGCTCCCTCGAAGCCGCTGGTAGTTGCGCCATCTGGCGCCCGCAATCTACGCAATAGATCTGCCCTCCTCCCGCTGGACGCAGCCACAGGCTGCCGCACCGTTCGCAATACTTCAGTTCGAATTGCAACTCCTTTGTGCTGTTCTTTCTTGCCTTCGCTTTCATCACTCCTCCTGGAGCTCACGGTTCCACGTTGCGAACCTGGGCGGTTGCGGTCTGAGGGATTTGCTGAAGCCCGAAGGCTGCAGCCGAAAAAAAAGCCCTGCGCCGGTCGCCGCTTTCAAAGCGGTAACCGAACGCAGGGCTCGTTTCTCTTACGATGACCTGCTTGAGCTATTTAGTTGTGGTGCCTGCTTGTTGCTATTACTTGCTGAACTTACACCTGCGGCAAGATGAGTAACCCGCTTGCTGGTAACCTTTTAGGGTTCGATCGCCACGCCCGGTTCCAGACCGGAGCCGGGTTCGTGCTGGCGAAAAAATCCCTCCTCATAACCTGACTTCAACACCTTGCCATTTTGCAAAACTACGCTCACTCGTCCACTAAAACGCAGCGACTTCAACAGATGTTCCATGGCTGCGGAAAGCACCTCCGCCGCACGCACCTTTCTCCGAAACTCGACAAAGTTCTTTTCTTCGTTGCAGTTATCCATGCTACTCATTGCTGATAATCCCTGAAGGCGAGTTGGGTTATACGATATCGCGATCGTATAGCTGCAAATTTTCTCAGTCAAGGTCGTTAGACCAAACGGTCTGTGGAAATCCTTTTGATTAGCATAATGCTATACCCCACCGTGCTATACTCCCTGCCATGAAATTCCGAGTACTGCAAGACAATCTGCGCGAAACTCTCTGGGAGCGCATCGAGGAAGGCGACCTGACCGGCCTGCGTCTCGCTCAACAGACTGGCTTCAAGCAGGCTCACATCTCTAACTTCCTGAATCGTAAGCGCGGCTTGAGCCTCGAGGGCATGGACCGGGTCCTCGCCGTCCAGCATCTTTCCGTCCTCGATCTGCTGGAACCAGCCGAAGTCAATAAACGCGCCTCGATCCTGCCTCCCAGCAACGACGAATTTCAGAACGTCCTCCTCACCGACGGAACCGTCGCCGCCACCCATCCCCTCATCACCAGCATGAACGTCAAGGAAATCCTTAAATTCAAGAAAAGCTTTCTCAAAAAGCTGAAACCAGAGACCGAAGGCGACCGCCAGCGGTGGGAACGCTTCGTCCTCATCAAAGTAGATAGCCGCGAAGGTATGAGCATGTATCCCCGCCTGCTGCCCGGGGCCACGCTCCTGATCGACCGCCATTACAACTCACTCAAGCCTTATCGCAAAGGCGAGTTCAATATGTACGCCGTACTTAAGAATGAAAGCTGCACCGTGAAATACGTGGAAACAGCCGGCAGCCATCTCATTCTGCGGCCCCACAACCAGGACTTCCCCATTGAAGTGATCTCTATGGAGGACGGGAGGTCCGCCTCCGATTACCTCGTCGGCCGCGTCTGCCACGTAGGTATCGAAACCTAGGCCGATGCCTCCAGCCAGTGTGTTTGCCTTTGCAGCACTGATCGGCTTCACAACCACCCTCGCGCCGGCCCAGGTCACGCCAAGCTCAGCCTCCAGGGTTCTCCCATCTGACGCTGATATTCGCAAGATACTCGCCGAACGGGTCGATACTCTCGCCGGCAGTCAGGATGGCATCGGAATCGTTGTAGGCGTAATCGGACCGCAAGGTCGAAAGGTTATCCCGTACGGCCATCGCAGCCAGGCAGACCCGCGGCCGCTGAACGGCGACACTGTGTTTGAGATTGGCTCCGTGAGCAAGGTGTTTACTGCTCTCTTGCTTGCTGACATGGTCCGGAAAGGCGAAGTCGCGCTCGCGGACCCCGTCGCCAAATATCTGCCCGCTGGCGCCAAGATCCCCGAACGCAATGGCCGGCCCATCACTTTAGTGGATCTGGCGACTCATACTTCAGGTTTGCCGTTCATGCCTGATGAATTGCCTGTTTTTAGCGCTTCAGCCGCAGCAAACAATTCCGATGCTCCGCTCTACCGGTTCCTCGCGCGCTACCAACTGACGCGCAACTCCGGCACCGAGTGGGACTATTCGAACATCGGTTACTGGCTTCTGGGACAAGCCCTCGCGGCACGGGCTGGCATTGATTACGAAAGCCTTCTGCGGGCGCGTGTCACTGCTCCATTGCAGATGAAAAATACCGCCATCACCCTCTCATCAAGACTCAAGGCCAGGCTTGCGGTCGGCCACAATGCGGTTTTGCAACCGTCGTCGTCTTTTTCCTCGGTTTCTCTCTATGCGGCAATGCCGGCTGCGGGCGGGCTGGTTTCAACCGTCAATGACTTGCTGAGTTTCCTCTCCGTGGCTTTGGGTTACGAACCTTCGCCGTTGGCCTCGAGTATGGCCGCAATGATCCGCACGCGCCGCCCGATCGATGGAAGCGAGCAGGCACTTGGATGGGTGGTCACGGGCAAGGGGGACGACCAGTTGGTGATGCATGACGGCTTTACCTGGGGGTATGCGAGTTACATGGCTTGGAATCCGGCGACGCGCATCGGGGTTGTTGTGCTCTCGAATCAACTGGGGGCCGTTGACGACATCGGGCGTCACCTGCTCCAGCCGGACATTCCTTTGGAGAAACCAACGGTGACCCGCCATACTGAGATCGTTCTGGATGTGCCGACCCTCGATTTTTACGCAGGTCAGTACGAAGCGAAGGACGTAGGGACGTTCACCGTCACCCGGGACCACGACTTCCTGACCATCCAACTGCCCGCTGATTGGGGCCTTCCGAAATTACGCCTTCGCCCCGAAACCCGACACGACTTCTTCGTCGCCGAGCTTCCGGTTCGGGTCTTGTTTCAGACCGATAGCGAGGGGCGCGTGAACGGACTTCTGCTCTACCCGCCGCGCGGACAACATGCGCTGCCCGCGAACAGGCTAAGCTCGCAAAGACAATAACGGGGAATCTACCCGCCCAGGCTGTCGAACATTTTCCATAGCTTGTCTGGAGTCGCCCGATAGATCAAATACCCAGTGCCGGCATCCGTGGTTTCGCGAAATAATAACTCCCCGCGACCGTCTCCATCGGCGTCCACCACGTCAATCAACTCCAGCCGCGGGGTCACGTCCAGGTGAAACTTGTCGGTTACCCCCGAATACAGCTTGCGCAGATTGCCGTAGATGTCAGTTCGCGTCACCAGCGTGATCGAGTACTGTTCTGGCGCAGTGGTCGCCCCAGTCACCGGAGGAAAATGCGCCACCGCCGTCAGGATCAGCACAAACTGGTTGTTCGCCCAGACATCGAAAGCGCGGAACTGGATGTTCTCAAGCACCGGCTGAGCTGGCTTTACCAGAGCCTTATGTCCAGCCGCAGCCGCCTTCGCGGGCGGTTTGGCCGGAATCTGGTTCCTCGCCAGAGCATCGGCATAAGCCCGAACTTCACTTCCCGCCAGGTCGAGCATCTGATTGCGCCGTTCTTCCTCTTCGCCCGTCTTCCAGAAGAACTTGTAGGAGTGCGGATCGGGTCCACCTGCATCAGAAATTGCCGGCACCACTTGCACCGGCACCGGGCTGGATGTGGCGGCGGTTGCCCCAGACTCAGGTTTACCAGTCTTCGGAGCCGCGTCCTCCACGTCCTCGGGCGCAGCCTGCGTCGGCTTCCCTCGACGGAGCGTAGGACGATAGTAGTTTGCCGCCTGACTCTCCGAACCCTGAGACGTTTGACCCGCAGCCGTCTGACCTGGCATTTGACCCGACGGCGTTTGACCCGACGGCGTCTGCCCTGGCGAGGTCTGCCCTGTCGTCGGCGGCTGCTGCTTGGCGCTCGGATCCGCAGGCTTCTCCGATGCTGGCGGAGCCGCGGGCTTCTGCGCGTCCTGGCCAGTCGACGCGCCGCCCGCCGGTTGCGGCGGCGCTGGGGGCGTGCTTGCTGTAGCCGGCTTCTCGGACGAGCCTGTCCCGGCGGGAGTATTCGGAGCGGAAGTACCAGATGCCGGAGTACTAGAGGCAGAAGTACCGGAAGCAGGCACCGGACTCGGGCTCGCCGGTGCCGCCGGCTTCGATGCTTTTCCCCGGCTCAGCCGCGGCGGCCCATCGCTGTCGCTGTTGTCCAGCCCTACCGGTACGTCCTCCGCTTTGTGGGTAGCCTTCGCCACCTCGGTTCCATTCGGCAAGTAAGACCCCGCGGCCACCCACACATTCGCGCTGCCCGGATTCCTGCTGTGCAGCGCTCCACTAACCGTAAACAGTCCCTGCGAATCTCCCGACTGCTCAACCTCATAGACCGTGCCCGAGTCCAGCGCCATCGGCACCGGGTCAGCCTTATACGCGCTCGCATCGTAAAACTTGCCATCCACCAGAATTGCGATCGGGATTAACATCCCCTTGCCACTCGCGTTGACCTCGTAAAGTCCCACCGCACGCGGCCCTTTCACGCTTTTCTTCTTAGGTTCAGCAGGCTTCTCCTGAGGAATGTCCTCAGGGCGCTTAAGCTGCGGTCTTCCTTGCGCCGCGCCCCGCTGCGCCGTCACGGCGAAAAACGCCAAAATCACAATGACGGCGGACCCCAATCTGCGGTATAAGAACTTTCTGGACATTAGTCGTCCCGTCCCCGGCCTTCCCAGCGCCGAGGCTGCGGACGCCGTCTTCAACCTTGGCTTCCCTGGAAATGAGGCGATCATGAGCATCAATGTCAATGATAAGGCTCCCGAGTTTACTTTGCAGGACGAGAACGGAAAGGACATCTCGCTCAAGGGCCTGCGCGGCAAAGTGGTAGTGCTGTACTTCTACCCTCGCGCCGACACTCCAGGCTGCACCATCGAAGCCTGCGAATTCCGCGACACCTACAGACAGATGCAGAAAACCGGCGCCGTGTTACTTGGCATCTCGCCCGACACGCCCAAGGCGCAGAAGAAGTTTCAGGAGAAATTCCAGCTGCCCTTCTCTCTGCTCGCCGATGCCGACAAGAAAGTGGCCGATGCGTTCGGCGTGCTCCAGGAAAAGAACATGTACGGCAAGAAGGTCATGGGCATCGTCCGAACCACATTTGTCATCGGACCAGATGGCAAGATCCAGCACATCTTTCCCAAGGTAAAGGCGGAAGGCCACGCGGGGGAAGTGCTGGCTTACCTGAAAGAATCGGCCAAGGGTGCGGCCTAGCTGTGGTCTCCACTTGGCATTGGAAACGTATGAATCATTAACGGGCTCGCATTTAGCTCCCCTGCTGCCCGCAAGGAGGAAGGCCGTGCGAAATCGAATCACAATCGCTCTCGTTGTTGGGACCCTCGTTCTCGCCGCTTACGGTGCTAACCCAACTCCCCAGTCCGCACCGCAAAACGATCAGACCTCGATCGTAATCACCTTCAAAGACGGTCACCAGCAAAGCTATTTGATGGCGGACATCGCGCGAGTTGAGTATAAAGATGCCAGCGACTCCACTCTGGGACCAGAGGACTTCCTGGGCAAGTGGAAGGCCGGGACCGGCTCGGCCGACGGCACCTTCTTCATTACTTTTGAAACGAACGGAGAGGCCAGCAAATCGATCGGAGCCAGCCACGGGACCTGGACCGTCGTCGGCGAGGAAGCCCGCATCAGCTGGGACGATGACTGGCACGATGTGATCCGCAAGGTCGGCGATAAGTACGAGAAGTTCGCCTTCGCGCCCGGCACGACCTTCGACGACAAGCCCGCAAACGTCACCGATGCGCGAAAGCTTGACTCCAAACCCTGATCCGCTCGATCGCGCCTTCTTCGCCCGCAATCCGCGGCGCGTGGCTCGCGAACTCCTCGGCAAAGTCCTGGTGCGTGACCATGGAAAGCTGCACCTGGCGGGCCGCATCGTTGAGGTGGAGGCGTATCTCGGAAAAAACGATCCCGCCTCCCACTCCGCCGCCGGCAACACCCCCCGCACTGCAGTCCTTTTCGGACCTCCCGGCTACGCCTACGTTTACTTCATCTATGGCACTCACTATTGCCTGAACGTGTCGTGTCAGCGCGACGGGAAGGCCGGAGGTGTTCTTTTCCGCGCACTCGAACCGCTCGTCGGCATCGAAGAGATGGCGCGGGCGCGAAAAGTTACCGTATCGAGCCCTCGCGATCTTCCCCGGCTCACCAGCGGCCCGGGGCGCCTGGCCGAAGCTTTCGGCATCACCCGCACCCGCGACAACGGCTGCGATCTGACCTCGCCTAAGTCCGGCCTTTGGATTGGGGACGATGGCTTCCACGCCAAAAACATGCAGATCACCCCCCGCATCGGCATCAGCAAAGCAGCCGACGCGCGCCTGCGGTACATCCTCGCGGGAAACATCTTCCTTTCCGGACGAAAAACGTCAATCAGAAATCGAAAACAGCTTGGAATTTGACAACCGGGTGTAAACTGTCTCCCGGGTCAAAAGCGCGGAAAGCCGCTCTGCTCAAGGCATTTGGTTGAACCGCCGGCAATGCCCCCTGTCGGCAACTCCATGCCCGCAACCCC
>DATHMS010000149.1:0-6452 GCA_035486795.1 Candidatus Sulfotelmatobacter sp.
ATCCACGAACTCCTCGAAAAATCCGCCCGCAAAGTCGCTTAGGCCCATTCGTCCCTTACCTGCTAAATATTCCTTACCCGCGGGAAGCGAACTGCGACGCGAACTAGATTGCTAGCTGCTGTTCAAACGTGCCAAAGCACAGACCTCGATGTACAATCTCTGCAATTTGTAGTCAAAAAAGGAATTCTTGTCGACTCTGACCGTAAGTTGCAGTTCGAGGGCAATATGAAACTGAGATTCGTAGTAACGGTGACGGTGGCACTGGCAGCGGCAGTGACCAGTCTCGCGCTGGGTGTCGCCGCCCAGAAGGACACGCACATGGTCCATGCCAAAGGTTCTTTCGACGTCAAAATGACCCCCGCCGAGCCCACCGACTTCGAGAAGGCCAACGACATGGCTCGGTTCACAGGCGACAAGACTTGGCACGGTGACTTCGAAGGCGTCAGCCATATAGAAATGATCACCGGCTCAACCGCGAGCACCGGCTCGATGGCCTACGTTGCTATTGAGCGCATGACAGGCAAGCTGAATGGCCGGCAAGGCAGCTTCACCTTCTTGCACCGCGCCACCATGATGAAAGGCGCCGCCTCCGCCGGTGAACTGAGCGTGACTGTTGTACCTAATTCCGGTACTGGAGAACTGACCGGACTCACTGGCTCGCTCAAGATCGATATCGATGCTCAGGGTAAACACACCTGGACCTTCGATTATTCGCTCCCGTAGTCGTCTTCGCTTGGTCCCGCCAAGCGTCTGAACCCGCCAAGCGTCTGAACCCTCCCCGCGATAACGCCACCCGGGCGTGGGGTTTACTGAGAACTGGTACTGGGAACCGTCTTAATGGTTACTAAGGGCTATGTCCTACCTGTCCTTACCTTTCTTCCGTCCCCGCGGTAAAGTGTAGCTATCAGGCTGACTCCGGTCGGCTCATGCTCCCGTCTGTGGTGCGCGCAATTCCCTAAGAATAAGTAAAAGTTCGTCCGAGGATGGAATGGCGACACCTGGCACTGCCGCAATTGCAGTTTCTTTAGAAGGCTATTCTGGCAGCGGTAAAGTAGCTACGCCCGCTTTGCTGGGCGCCATGCTGCGCGCCGCCGAGAAGATCAGCGACCTTATCTTTTCGCCCGGACGGCCTCCCCAGGTCCAGGTTTACGGCCAACTCATCCCCGTCCAGGTACAGGGACTCGCCACCCTGACGCCCGATGACACCCGCCATATCGCCGCCGATTTAATTGGTGATAACAAGCAGGCCATCGCAACCCTGCGCGAACACGGTTCGTGCGACATTTCCTACGGCTTGTCAGGCACGGCCCGGTTTCGCGTCAACATCTTCATCCAGCGCGGCAGTTGCGCGGTCGTGATGCGCGTGATTCCCACCGCCATCCCTGATTTCGCTTCGCTCCGTTTGCCGTCCCACCTGGCCGATGTGGCCAAGCTGCGCGATGGAATTGTCCTGGTAACCGGCCCTGCCGGGTCGGGCAAGTCCTCGACACTGGCCGTCCTGCTCGATTGCATCAATCGCGAGAAGAACTACCACATCATCACCATCGAAGATCCCATCGAGTTCCTGCACAATCACAAGAGTTCCACCATCCATCAGCGCGAACTCCATAGCGACACACCCAGCTTCTCTCACGCTCTGCGCTCGGCCCTGCGGCAGGCGCCCAAGGTCATTCTGGTGGGCGAAATGCGCGACCGCGAAACCATCGAGAGCGTTCTCGAGGCCGCCGAAACCGGCCATCTGGTGCTTTCCAGCCTGAACACCATGGACGCACCCAAGACCGTAGAACGCATCGTGAATTCGTTCTCGCCCGACGAGCAGAAAAATGCGCGAGACCGCTTCGCCAAAACCTTCCGCATGATTATCTGCCAGCGGCTCTTGTCCAAAGCTGATCGCACCGGCCGCGTCCCGGTTGCTGAGATCCTGAAAGCCAATGCCCGCACTCGCGAATGCATCGAGAAAGGCGACCGCGACGGCAAGACCTTGCTCGACGCCATGAAAGCCGGCTCCGCCGAAGGCATGCAACACTTCGACGGCGAAATCGCCCAACTCGTCCGCGACCGCATAGTAGACCTCGAAACCGGCCTCTCCTACGCCAGCAACCCCACCGTTTTGGGCCAGGAACTAGCCAGATAGCATCAGGCATCCCGGCAAAAAACTCTGTCATTCCGACCGGAGCCGGAGCGCCAGCGACGGCGGAGCGAAGGGACCTGCTTTCTTCGCCAGCTCAGCGGGCCTCGGGAAGCGAGCGTGCTCGGAAAGGGCACGGCTTCAGCCGTGCCACAAAAACCTTTCCAAATCAGCGCGGCTTTAGCCGCCGAGGGGCGCCGCCGGGCGTTCCATTTCCACGCTTCCTGCGAGAAGTGGTCATCCTTCCGCTATCATCTCCCCATGGCAGCGCCGCCATCCCAATCATCGGTATTGACCTTCGAAGCAGCCCGCGAAGTAGTGGAACACCACGCCTCTCAGCTCTCTCCGGGAAGCCACGAAACCGTAGCGCTGCTCGATGCGGCCGGACGAGTCCTCGCCGAGACCATCACCGCCGATCGCGACATTCCTCCTTTTCCTCGCTCCACGCGCGATGGCTACGCGGTGCGCGCAGCTGATCTAACAACACTTCCAGCCAAGCTAAAGATAATCGGAGAGATCAAAGCTGGCCCGTTGACCGGCCAAGTCCCATCTGCACTGAATCACGGCCAGGCATTCTCCATCATGACGGGCGCTCCAGTACCGCAGGGCGCGGACGCAGTCGTGATGGTCGAATACACGTCGCAGAAAAGCGATTCCGTCGAAATCACCAAAGGCATAGCGTCAGGTGAAAACATCGTCCCGAAGGGAGCCGAGGCTAAACGTGAAAGCCTCTTGCTCGGTCGCGGCACTCATCTCAACGAAACTGCCATTGCACTCGCGGCGTCGGTCGGCAAATCGCGGCTGCAAGTGTTCGTTCGCCCACGCATAGCCGTACTCACCACCGGCGATGAAATCGTCGAGCTCGACGCCGAACTCGGGCCCACGCAAATCCGCAACTCCAACAGCTACTCGCTGGCAGTGCAAATCCAAAAGGCCGGCGGCAAGCCCGTGCTTCTCCCAATCGCTCCCGATGAACCGCGCCGCCTTCGCCACCTGATCGAAGAAGGCCTGCAATCAGACCTGCTAATCATGACCGGCGGCGTCTCCATGGGACGCTACGATCTAGTCGAGCAGGTGCTGGCCGAACTGCAAGCCGAGTTCCTTTTCACCGGAGCAAAGATTCAACCGGGAAGGCCAGTAGTATTCGGCCGCACAGGTTCCTGTCGCGCCGGCGCCCCCGCCCGCGCTGGGGCTTCAGCCCCGGTGCACCACAAATACTTCTTCGGCCTGCCCGGCAACCCAGTCTCCACCATGGTCACATTCGAATTGTTCGCCAAACCGATGCTCGAAGCCTTAGCAGGAGCGTCCCCGAGCCAACTCACTTTCCTCCACGCCCGCCTGAAATCCGAGATCCGCGTCAGGCTTGGCCTGAAACGCTTCCTCCCTGCAATTCTCTCCGGCCGGTACGCAGACTCCGAGGTCGAACTCGTGCCCTGGCAAGGCTCAGGCGACATCGCAGCCCAGGCCCGCGCCAATTGCTACATAGTAGTCCCGCCAGATCGTGAGCACATCCCCGCAAAGGAGTGGGTAGCAGTAATGCCAAGGTAAAGGCACAAATGCCCGTGTAGAGACGTAGCTTGCTACGTCTTGCGTGCAGCGCAACTACCCCTCAACTCTTTCCTCCAGCTTCTACCATGTAAGATAGAGCTTCCCCATGCCGAAGAAGCTCTCCCACTACGACGCCGCCGGCCGCGCCCGCATGGTAGATGTCTCCGGCAAACCCGCCACCAGGCGCGAAGCCGAAGCCAGCGCCTTCGTGCAGATGAAACCGGCGGTCCTGAAGGCGCTGCCAAACAATCCCAAAGGCAATCCGCTCGAAGTGGCCCGCATCGCCGGAATCATGGCCGCCAAGCGTACCGCGGAGCTGATCCCGATGTGCCACCCGCTCCCGCTCGCACACGTTGCCGTCAACATAAGCCTGTGCGAGAATGGCGTCGCCATCACCACCAAAGTAGTGACCACGGCCGAAACAGGCGTAGAAATGGAAGCCCTCGTAGCAGCAAGCATTTCAGCGCTAACAATTTATGATATGGCGAAGGGGCTCGATAAAGGGATCGAGATCCGCGAGATTATGCTGGAGAGAAAGTCCGGAGGCAACAGCGGAAACTACCGGCGCGAAAAGAAATAAGAACAAGCGCGCATTCACAGTGATTCATGGCAAACGACGTCAAACTACTTCTTGTCGATGACAATCCGATGGTGCTGGGGATGCTGCAGCAGGCGCTTACTTCATTCGCGCGCGTCGTGGCTGCGGGCGACGCGGCCGACGCCTTGCTGAAGGCGGTCGACGATCCGCCCGACCTTGTGGTTTGCGATTACCGCATGCCCGGCATGGATGGCCGCCAGTTGGTCGAGCGCCTGAAGAGCCGGCCGGCTACGGCAAATTTCTCCGCCATCTTGATGGCGAGCCGGGTTGATATTGATGAGCGCCTTTCGCCGCAGGATGCCGCCGACGACTACCTTGCCAAACCTTTCTTCCTGAAAGAAGCCACGCGCCGCATCAAGCGCACCGTCGACCGCATCGCGCTTGAGAAGATGGCAAAGACCGCGCCCTCCGATGGCGTGGTTCGCGGCAATCTTTCCCAGATGAACGTGATCGACCTGATGCAGTCACTCGAAATGGGACGCAAGAGTTGCCAGCTCAAGCTCAACCACGAAGGCGACAAGTGCGAAGTGTTCTTCGTCGAAGGCCAGGTCAAGCACGCGACATACGGAGCTTTATCGGGAGATGAGGCCGTATTCAAAGTTCTACGCTGGACCGGTGGCAACTTCGAACTCAACTTCGAAGGCAAGACCGATCAGGAAACAACGAAGCTCAACACGCAGGGCCTGCTGATGGAGGGCCTGCGCCTCCTCGACGAATCACAACGCGACGGTGGCGGCGAGCCCGCCGCCGCACCGGCCGTTGCAGAAGAAAGCGGCAGCAGCGGCGCCGGTGGTGGTGCGAACGCCGCGAGTTCCTTCAGTAGCCCGGGCAGCAGCGGCCGCAGGGAAGAGGAAGAAGATGTCCTCCTCGACAGTTGAGGCGTCATCTCAGGGACGATCCGGGCCAGCGGTGTTCACCGCCGCCGTGGTTACGGTCAGCGATTCCTGCGCCCGCGGGGAACGCGTGGATCGTTCGGGTCCAGCCGTGGTCGAGGTGTTAAAGAAGCTCGGCTTTCGCGTGGTAACTACTCAAGTCGTACAAGACGATTCCATGCAGATTCAAAATGCGCTGGTTCACCTTGCGCTCGAAGTCCGCTTCATCGTAACCACGGGGGGGACAGGGATTGCGCCGCGCGACGTCACCCCGGAAGCGACCGAAGCGATCTGCGATCGTCTGATCGATGGCGTGGGCGAGCGCATGCGCCTCGAAGGCGTAAAGAAAACAGCATTCGCCGCGTTAAGCCGAGGTGTGTGCGGGGTGCGCGAAAAAACTCTGATCCTGAATCTGCCGGGCAGTCCCGGCGGCGCGGTGGAATCCCTTGAAGCGGTCATGGACTTGATTCCACACGCGCTCGAATTGCTCGAAGGGCACACCGAGCACAAGTAAGTGAGGACGGAGGATCCTATGGCAAATAAATTTGGCACAGACATTCTGATTCAGTCCAGGAACCCGATGAAAGCCGCGAAGTTCTACGTCAAAGAACTCGGATTTGAGATTACGGATAAGAACCCGAAAATGGTGGGCCTGCACGGGCCGAACATCAATTTGTTCATTGAGCCCGGCCCGCCTCTGGGGCCGGTTTTAGAAGTTACGGTGAAAAGCGTCAAGGAAGCAAAGGCGAGGCTCAAGAAAAAAGGCTGCAGGGTGGTGAAGGATGAGCCTGATTTTCCGCGTTGCTACGTCAAGGACCCGTACGGGCTGATTTATAACCTGACGGAGTAAGTCTGGCCGGCTCCTGAGCCCAGGGGATCGAGGGCTGTGGAATCCCACCCTTCGGCTTCGCTCAGGGCCAGGCTCTTTTGCAAAGAAACGCCGAAGATGGACCACCGGTGAGGGTGGTTGTATATTTACGTTGTGTAAATACATGTTATGCGGTATTAGTTGGGATGAAAAAAGAACTGCCGCAATCTTGAGCTGCATGGGATTGCATTCGAAGACGCGGCGCGGATTTTCGAGCGCCCGACCGTCGAGAGGGTGGATGACCGTTTCGACTACGGCGAGCGTCGGGTATACGCCATCGGTCTGGTGAACGGCCTCGAGATTACGGTCATCTATACCGACAGGAAGCATGACGAGAGACGATCATCTCGGCCTGGCGCGCCGAGCCGCATGAGCGGCGCTACTACTGGCGAAACATCGAGGGTGATGATTGAAAGTCAACGGATCAAGAACGAAGAA
>DATHMS010000150.1:0-15653 GCA_035486795.1 Candidatus Sulfotelmatobacter sp.
GTTTTGAAACCTTGAAACGTTGAAACCTGGTACGCAGCAACAGTCTTCATAACGGAATACGTCCTATGGCTAGTGAGCTTTACAACACGATCGACGCGTTGAGCCGCGAAAAGGGGATTGATCCGCAGATTGTGGTTAGCGCGGTGGAAGACGCCATTGTTATGGCTACGCGCAAGTACTACAAGACGCAGGAAAACCTGCGCGCCGAACTGGATAAAGAAACCGGCAAGATCAATGCCTTTGCGGTGAAGACGGTGGTGGAGACCCCGGAGCAGGTAGAGGACCCACTGCTGCAGATCACGCTGGAAGATGCGCGCAAGGTGGATCCGAACCTGGAAGTTGGGGGAGAGTTGAGGACGCCGAAAGTTACGGAGGGGATCCTCGGGCGCATTGCGGCGCAACTGGCGAAGCAGGTGATCTTTCAGAAGGTGCGCGAGGCGGAGCGCGACACGGTTTACAACGAGTACATCGGACGCGTGAACGAAGTGGTGAATGCGACCGTCAAGCGGGTGGAAGGTCCGGATGTGATCTTCGACATTGGCAAGGCGGAAGCGCGCATGCCGCGCAAGGAGCAGTCGCGGCTGGAATCGTTTGCCATCGGCGAACGCGTGCGGGTGGTGATTGCGCGGGTGGAAAAAGCTTCGAAGGGGCCGGGCGTTGTCGTCTCGCGCGCCGTGCCGGACCTAGTGCAGCATTTGTTCCAGACGGAGGTTCCGGAGATTTATGACGGGACCGTGGTGATCCGCGCTATCGCGCGCGAAGCCGGAGAGCGCACTAAGATTGCCGTCATGTCGAAAGACAAGGACGTGGATGCCGTGGGCGCCTGCGTGGGCATGAAGGGGATGCGGGTGCAGTCGATCATCCGCGAACTTCACGGAGAGAAGATTGACATCATCGAGTATCACGAAGATGCGGTGACGTTTGCCGAGAAAGCTTTGCAGCCCGCGAAAGTTAGCAAGGTCACAGTGGTCGATTCCGGCGGAAAGCATTTGGAAGTTGTGGTCGACGACAGCCAGCTTTCGCTTGCCATCGGCAAGAAGGGGCAGAACGTGCGGCTGGCGGCGAAGCTGCTGGGCTGGAAGATCGACATCAAGAGCGAGGAAGAGAAGCGGCAGGAAGTGGAGCAGCAGATGTCGGCGATGGTCACGCAGACGGCTACACCACTCGATAGCGTACCCGGCCTGGGCGAAGGATTGGTCGAGAAGCTGAACGCGGCGGGAGTGAGCACGGTGGAAGCTTTGGCTGACATGACGCCGGAACAACTCGAAGCGATCGAGGGTATAGGGCCGAAGACGGTGGAAAAAATCAGTCTTGCGGTGAATAATTACTTTGCCAGCCTGGAACAGGGTGCGGTGGTGGAAGGCGAAGTGGTCGCTGAAGGTGAGGCTGCCACGGCGGAAGCGTCTGAGGCGGCCGCTGAAGACATTACCGCGGAAGTTCCTGTGGCGGAGGAAGAGGCGGTGTCCGCTGGCGACATAGCGGCGAGCGCGGAAGTTTCGTCGACCGAAGAAGGAACTGTGGAAGCAGATACGCTCGCCGGCGAGAACGAAGGTCAAGCCGAGGCTTCCGGAGAGCAGCCCGAACCGGAAGCGGAATCTGCTTCCGAAACCAAAGAATAATCATGGCACGCTGGCATACGTTCGATGGCGTGGGACCGAAGAAACTGACTCCGTGAGGTCGATGATGACCTAACTACAGCGCGGAGAAATGAAAGGCCGGATGAGTAAGGTTCGAATCAACGATCTTGCCCGAGAGCTGGAAGTTAAGAGCAAAGCTATTCTCGACACGCTTCCGCTGGTCGGAGTGACAGAGAAAAAGACGCACTCCAGTTCTCTGGAAGAGCACGAAGCGGAGAAAGTACGGGTCTATCTCCGTTCCTCGGCGGAAGGTTCGTCCACGGCGAGCAAGTCTAGTTCGCGCGCGCTTCGCGGCGAAGAAGAAATCAAGACCAAAATTGATCTGTCCAACATTTCTCGCCCCGGGGATGTGCTGAAGGCGATTACGCAGCGCAAGGAAGCTGTGGCGCCGGCCGCCGCGCCGCGTCCGGCGGCGACGCCCGCTTTGCATCCTCCGGCTGAAAGACCTGCGATGGTTACGCCTCCGCCTGCGAAGCCGATCGTGGCGTCTCCGACCGCACCCGTAGCCGCGCCACCGGCGACGCCTGTTGTTCCCGTGCGCGTTGTTGTACCTCCGGCAGTATCGTCACCGGCTTCCTCAGCGTCCGTGAGCGCGCCTGTGCGGCCGCCGACACCACCGCCAGCGGTGCCGGTTCCAGTTGCGGGAGCGCCTTCGGGAGTTTCGGCCAGTGCTTCGCCAGCGGTTCCTAGTGCGGCGCGTCCGGTTGCTCCTCCATCTGCGCCTCCACCGCCGCGCATGATCGTTCCGCAAACCGGGCCACGGCCGGTGTACAAGGCTCCGTTACGCCCGGCTCCGCCTCCGGTGCAGCCAGGAGTGCCGATCGGCGGCGCTTCGCGGCCTGTTCCGGGGCGGCCTGTTCCGGGTCAGCCAATCTTTCAGCGACGTCCGCCGATGGCTGGTGGAGCTCCAGGCGCACCGCGTCCGCCCCTGCGTCCGGGCGAGCGCAGACCGATGCATCCTACGCGGCAGTCCCCTGCCGGGGCGCGTCCGTTGGGCGTGGGTCCAGCGCTTCCACCTCCCGGGACGACGAGGCCTGGGAGCCGTCCGGGCGGGCCGTCGCGACGACCGGGACAACGCTACGTTCCGCGCGGTGTGAAGGAAGGCCCGATGAAGGGCTACACGCCGCCGCCGCGCATGGTGGTGTCGAATGAGCCGATGCCGATCACGCGCAGCATAACGATCACGGAAGGGATCAGCGTGAAGGATCTGGCAGAGAAGCTGGAGATTCGCGCCAAAGATCTGATCTCGCGGCTGCTGTCGAAGGGTGTATTCGCGACCATCAACCAGACGCTCGATGCGGAATTGGCGAGCGAGATGGCGCGCTTCTTCGGCGCCGACACGAACGTGATCACGTTCGAAGAGCAGACGGCGAAAGAGATTGATGCGGCCGCAGCCGGCGAAGAGCTGGTGCCGGAAACCGGGATACGTCCGCCGGTAGTTACGATCATGGGTCACGTGGACCACGGCAAGACGACGCTGCTCGACTCCATCCGCCTGACGAGTGTGGCGGAAGGCGAAGCGGGCGGGATCACGCAGCACATTGGCGCCTATAAGGTGCGGATTACGGACAAGGAATCGCCGGCTTTAGGACGCGAGATTGTGTTCCTCGACACGCCCGGCCACGAAGCGTTCACGCGCATGCGGTCGCGGGGCGCGAAAGCGACCGACATTGTGGTGCTCGTGGTGGCCGCCGACGACGGCGTCATGCCGCAGACGGTTGAGGCCATCGACCACGCGCATGCCGCTGAGGTTCCCATCATCGTGGCGGTGAACAAGATCGATAAGCCGGATGCCTTGCCCGATCGCGTGAAAAAACAGCTTGCCGACCGCGGTTTGGTGCCGGAAGAGTGGGGCGGTAAGACAGTGTTTGTGGATGTTTCGGCGAAGAAGAAAACGAACCTGAATCTGCTGATGGAAATGATCTGCCTGGTTGCCGATCTGGGCGAATTGAAAGCCACGCCCGAGCGCGCTGCGACCGGCGTAGTGCTCGAAGCGAAGCTCGATCGTGGGCGCGGTCCGGTGGCCACCGTGCTAGTGCAGAATGGAACGCTGAACGCGGGCGACAATTTTGTGGTCGGGAACGTGTACGGGAAAGTGCGCGCGATGTTTGACGACCGCGGCGCGCAGTTGCAGACGGCTCCGCCTTCGACTCCGGTGGAAATCATTGGCATGGAGGCGCTGCCGCAGGCTGGCGATCAGTTTGTGGTAGTGGCCGATCGCGACAAGGCGCGTGGCATTTCGGAATACCGCGAGCAGAAGTCGCGCGAGGCGGCTCTGGCGAAGAGTTCCCGCGTATCGCTGGAGGGATTGGCGGAGCAGATCAAAGCTGCGGGCACCAAGGAACTGAACGTGATCCTCAAGGGTGACGTGCAGGGATCAGTGGAAGTGATTACCGATTTGCTCACCAAGCTCTCGAACGAGAAGGTGCGGCTGAAGTTGCTGCGGTCCGGCGTGGGCGCGATTACGGAGACTGACGTTTTGCTGGCGTCGGCGTCGAATGCGATCATCATCGGCTTCAACGTGCGGCCGGAGCGCAAGGCGCAGGAGCTTGCCGAGCAGGAAAAAGTCGACATCCGGCTGCACTCGATCATTTACGAACTGCAGGATGAGATCAAGCGCGCCATGAGCGGCTTGCTCGAACCTACGATTAAGGAAACCTACCAGGGCCGTGCCGAGGTGCTTAACGTCTTCCGCATCCCGAAAGTTGGGACTGTGGCTGGTTGTCGCGTAAGCGATGGCCTGATCAAGCGCGACTCTGAAGTCCGCCTGCTGCGCGACAATGTGCAGGTGTTCAAAGGCAAGGTGGGTTCGCTGCGGCGGTTCAAGGACGATGCCAGTCAGGTCACGAACGGCATGGAGTGCGGCATCTCGATCTCCAACTACGGCGACATCAAGGTCGGCGATGTGATTGAGGCATTTGCCACTGAGAGAATTGCTGCCGAAGTAATTGCTTAAGAACAGTGGTCAGTGAACCAGTGGCCAGTTAAACCTGTCAATCTGTTGGTTGACTTTTATACTAGCCGCTGATCACTGGCCACTGATCACTGACCTTGATTGCCTTCCTCATCCTCGAACTTCGCATCGAAGCAGCGCAATCGCTCAAGGATAAACGGCAGGTGGTGCGCAGTCTGAAAGATCGGCTGCGCGCCAGCTTCAACGTTTCCGTGGCTGAACTCGAGGCGAGCGACCTGTGGAATCGCGCCACCATTGGCGTGGTCAGCATTTCCGATTCGCGCGATTATCTCGATGGATTGATGAGGAACGTGGAGCGCGCGGCAACGCGGATTGCGAATAATTACGGCGCCGAGGTCGTGGATTCCTTTCTGGAATATTTCTAGAACTCCTCCTTCATGAGTCTCTACCCCAGTGCCTGCCGTCTGCGGCGCATCCAATCGCCGACCAAGGCTGAGGGCGAGCAGAGGACAAGCGCAACCAATTGCGACCATCTGGCGTGAGCACCCGGACTGGCGATCAATGAAAGAGTTGCGCCGGTTGCGATTAGAGCGGCAACGCCAATACCGCACACAAGATCACGTCTCCGCGCGATCCGCCCCGCAGTGAATCCTCCAGCTACGGCAAAGACCAACCCATAGACGGCAGTGAACCAACCGAACCCAAATCCTGTTGGAGCATGCGGATCGACGTGCGCAGAGCGAAACAGGATCACAGCAGAGAAGGCGAAGATTGCGTACCCCAGAACAACCGCTAACACGGTCCGGATTGTCACGGTGGAACCTCCATTTATTTTGAGCTAAGAACGAAAGTGTTTCCGTCCAGATCCTTGAAGATCGCCGCCACGCCCCAGTCTTCCCTTTTGGGCTCCATCATGAATTCCACCCCCCTGGTCCTGAGTTCGCGCGTGGTGGCTTCCACGTCATCGCTCCAGAAGGTTACGTTCATTTGTGTTCCGGGCTGGATGCCGTGGTGAAACCGAAAAAGTACGATCCGTGTGTCGCTTCCAGCGACGCCGAGCTCAATCCAGCGCTGCTGATCGTCAAAGGGCTGATCGGTGATCAAACGGAAACCGAGCTTTTCCGTGTAGAAAGCCAGCGCCCGGTCCTGATCGGCTACGGGGATGGTGGCGAATTTGACTCCTCGAATCATACGAGACTCCTTTCCGCGTCATTATCGGTGAGCGCGCCAAAGTCCGCAACGCCTCTATATGTTAGACTGCTATAGTGGTGCAGCATATACCCATTGATGAATACGTAATCGACGTGCTCTTGCCGGATCTCACCGGACATGATCGCTGTCCCACTGCGTTCTTGGTGTACTTGGTGCTCTGGACTGCGCTCTATCGCAAAGAGCAACGATCCATTGCCGTGAGTCTTTCGCAGATCTCGCAAAGCACGGGCCTTTCAAAGTCGGGGGTGCAAGCGGCCGTGCGCCTTCTCAGGCGCCGTGGATTGATAAAGGTTGCAAAAAGAAGCAAGACCGCAATACCGAAATATGAACTAGTGCGCCATTGGCTGCGCCGAAGGATTCGGAGCTAACTGCTCCTGGTGCTGGCCCGTATCTCCGGTTCACGCGATTGCTGGACAGCTCGATCAAGAAAGTCGGACGCCAATCGCTGCGCGTCGCGAATAGTCACGGCGCGGAAGGGCGGATTCATGTGCGGTATCCCAAGGCGAGTATCCTCGCCGGTCATCGGCGATGCGTTTTGCTGATGACTGATGACTGATGACTCCATCCCCTTGTTACCTCTGTACTTACCCGGATCACTCTTTTGTGCGCGACAATAGCACTTCGGGGCCAACATCTCGGGCCGGTTTTCTGATATTCTCATGCGTTTTACTTCGAGGTGAGCGTGGAGAAGCGCGGGGTAAAGTACCATCGTGGGCGGTTGGGCGAGGCTTTGCGCGAGGAGATCGAAACGCTCGTGGAAGGAGAGCTGGCCGATCCCCGCATCGGACTGGTAGGGGTGACTGCGGTGCATGTGGCCGATGACGGCCGATCGGCGCAGGTTCTGGTGGATGTGGATGGAGACGACCGGGAGGCGGATCGCAGCCTAGAAGGCTTGATTGCAGCCAAAGAATATATAAGGCACGAACTGATGGAGCGTTTGCGGCTGCGGCGCGCTCCGGAATTGTTTTTCCGGCTGGACCGTTCCGAGCGGGAAAAGGCGCGAGTGGAAGAACTGCTGGCCCGAGCGAAAAAGAGGATGAAGTCCCGTACGAAAACGGGTGGAGGGAAAGCATAGCGATGTTGAAGGACGTTCTCCAGCAAATCGAGCAGCGCGACCGATTCGTGCTTACGTCGCACGCGCGGCCGGACGGCGACGCCATAGGATCGGCGCTGGCGTGCTGCCAGGTTCTGCGTGCCATGGGAAAGCAGGCCGACGTGGTGTTGCACGATGGCGTGCCCAGGATCTATCGCACGTTGCCGTTCGCCGATCAGGTGCTGCAGTCCAACCACGTGGCCGGCAATTATGAGGCGGCGATCATTCTGGAGTGTGACAGCATTCACCGCACGCGTCTTGAGGGTCTGGAAGACCGCTTCCTGATCAACATTGATCATCACGTCAGCGGGCGTCCCTTTGCCAACGTGAATTGGATTGATCCGCATGCTGTGGCGACGGCGGAAATGGTGTTTCGCCTGACGCGCGAAGCGGGAGCGCATTTTTCTCCGGAGATTGCTACCTGCCTTTACACCGCGCTGATGACGGATACAGGGTCGTTCATGTTTCAGGGAACGAACCAGAATACTTTCGCTCTAGCGCGCGAGCTAGTTCTTGCGGGGGCGGACCCTTCGCACTGCGCGCGCAGTATTTATTTTGCTCACTCGGTAGCCAAAATGAGGCTGCTCGGCGAAGCTTTGCGCAACCTCAATACCGAGGGCCACGTCGGTTGGACCTGGGTAACGCAAGAGCAAATGGACCGCTGTGAAGCGAAGGAAGAGGACTGCGAAGGCCTCGTGAACTACGTGCTTTCGATCGGAGAAGTTGAGGTAGCGGCATTTTTCCGCGAGCTTCCCGGCGGGCGTTTTCGCGTAAGCCTCCGCAGCAAGGGCAAGCTCGATGTGGCGCGGGTGGCGGAGCGCTTTGGCGGTGGCGGCCACGAGTGCGCCAGCGGCTGCTCGCTGGATGGTCCACTAACCCAAGCCGTGAGCCAAGTTCTGGACCTGCTGCGCCGCGGCCCTTTCGTACAATAGTTCTTGAGTTCTTCCGAATGCTGCCTGCGTACAATCAATTGTTATCAATCAGCAATTCACTTCATGACGAATCGAACCCGTACCGACTCGCTGTTGCTGGCGGGTTTCTGTGCTTTTCTGTTTTTCTATGGATTGGGGCAATTCGGACTGATTGGAGCCGATGAGCCGCGTTACGCGCAGGTGGCGCGCGAAATGCTTGAGCACCACGATTGGGTCACGCCCACGCTCGGTGGCCAGCCTTGGTTGGAGAAGCCTCCACTATATTACTGGCAAGCCATGCTCGCGTACCGAATCTTCGGCGTGAGCGATTGGGTGGCCCGGCTGCCTGCGGCGCTCGATGCCACCTTCCTTGTGCTGGCTGTGTACTTCTTTCTACGCCGCTTCCGCCGTGGAGTTGAGCTGGATGGCGCACTGATTGTTGCTTCCTCCGCTGGGGTTGTCGGCTACGCGCGTGCCGCGTCGATGGACATGGCGTTGGCCGCGGCTTTCACCGTTGGAATGCTCGGATGGTGGGCTTGGCGAGAGAGTGGAAGAAGAATATATCTGGCGGTCTTTTATGGCTTCATGGCTTTGGGGACGCTGGCGAAAGGGCCGGTCGCGCTGTTTCTGGCTGCGGTGGTGATCATCCTCCACGCGGCTATGGTTCGAAACGTACGCCTTGCCCTCAAGACGCTCTGGCTGCCGGGGTTTTTCCTCTTTTGTGCGATCGCCGTGCCGTGGTATTTCGCGGTGCAAATACGCAATCCCTCCTTCTTCCATGAATTTATTCTCGAACAGAACCTCGGACGGTTCTCACAGGATCTTTATCACCATACGGAACCATTCTGGTATTACCTGCCGGTAACGGCGTTGGCCCTGGTTCCGTGGACGGCTTTTGTAATTGCGGCGGTGGTCCAGCGAATCGGCTTGTCGTGGGCGAAACGAACGCCGGCGGACGGAGCTGATAGCGATTTCGAATATCAATTCAGCGGGTTTGCGTGTTGCTGGCTGATTGTGCCCCTGGTATTTTTCTCGGTTTCGCGATCGAAACTGCCTGGCTATATTCTTCCCGCAGTTCCGGCGGGCGCGCTGCTGCTAGCCGAGTATCTGCGACAACGCTTCCTGCGAAATGAATCGGGCGCGCCGGCAAAGGGCCTGGTGGTGGTGCACGCGCTGCTGGCGGGGTGTCTGATTATTCCAGCCTTTCTGATTGCCTACCTGATTACGCAACATCGTCTTCCCGGAGGACAAGCGATGCTGGTGGCGGTTGCCGTCGCCTTTGTACTCTGCGCCGGAATTGCGCTTACGCTGGCCAGCAAGGCGGGTCTGCGCATGCTGCGGTTTGTCACGCTGATTCCGGTCGTGCTCAGTGCGGGAGCCGTGCTGAAACTGGGCTCGGTGGCCCTGGACCAGACGCTCTCGGCCCGTCCCCTGGCCCTGGAGATTGCTGGCATCGAGACTCATCCGCTACCGTTGGCGGTCTACCATGTTCGACGCGAACTGGAATACGGATTGACTTTTTATCGCAACCAGCTAACTTTCAACTACGATTGGGGTAGTGTGCCTTCTGGGGAGCACCTGCTGGTGGCGCCGGAGAATTCGCAGGTCGAGATTGCGAAGCTGGTGGCGGGCCGCCGCGTCTCTTACCTTGGGCACTATGCCGCGCAGCATGTGGACTACTACTGGGTTGCCGCCGCGGGGGTGGTTTCCACGCGTTAAAGAGTGATGTTGCCGCCCCGTGTTCGGGCAGTTTGCCTCGCGTGCGGGAACGCACTACACTCGGATTTCTGCGGCGGCGAACGAGGCCAGAAGACCGGCTGGAGTTCCTTGGCCGACTTTGCAGGAGCCTCGTGGAGATTCTCGACCTCAGACATTTTTCCTCCGTCGACTTGCGCCCTCTGCTCGAGGATGAGACGCGAACCTGGGCGAGTCTGCTCTCCTGGGACTACAACGGGTCGGCGGAGATGATTCTGCGCTATGTCGATGCGAAAATCCTTCCGGGATACGCGGCGATTGAACGCGGGCGCATCTTCGGCTACAGCTTCTTCGTGTATGAAGGCAGCAAGGGGGTGGTCGGTGATCTTTTCGTGGCCAACGGCGTCCGCCTTGCCGGCACGCACGAAGTCGAAATCAAACTGCTGACGCATGTGATCGAGACGTTGCAGCAGTCTCCCGGCATTCACCGGGTGGAAGCTCAGTTGCTGGCGCACGAAGCGGGGAGCGTGGCCCGTCCGTTTCTCGATCAGGGATTCCAGCGTCATCCGCGGCTGTTCATGGTTCTCGGGCTGGAAAACGCTGAATCGCAGGCGCGGGCAACGTTTCCCGATGTCGAGATCCGGCGGTGGACCGAGGCGGACTACCAGCCTGCTGCCGCCGTGATTACCGCGGCGTATCGCGGGCACGTCGATGCCGAGATCAATGACCAGTACCACACACTGAGCGGATCGCTGCGCTTTCTGAATAACATTGTGCGTTTTCCGGGATGCGGATTGTTCGATGCGGAATCGTCCTATGCTGCTGTGGATCGGAAGGCCAAGAATTTGATCGGCTTGATCCTATGCTCGAGGGTTCGCCACGATGTAGGCCATGTGACCCAGGTTTGCGTGCTGCCCGAATATCGCTCGCGCGGGATTGGTGAGGCGTTGCTGGCTGCGACCTCCGTGAACCTGCGCAAGCGGAGGTTTTCCATGCTGTCGCTGACGGTGACCGAGGCCAACGCCGGAGCTGTCGCTCTCTACAGACGGCTGAATTTCGAATCGACGCGAGTGTTCGATGCGTTCGTGTGGGAGGGATGAAAAGAAGCTAGCAGTTATCGTCGGACCAGCCACATGGCCCAGCCCGCAACCAGAATGCCCCCCAGAAACATGGCGAAACAATACAGGCCGTAGCGGACCATCTCACGGGTGGTATCGCGGTGCGTGATACCGAAGACGATGGAGGCAAATAGTGCGAACACAAAGGCGGCGCTGAAGTGAGTGAGTTGGATGGTCATTGTTTTTTCCCGATGGCGATGTGGTAAGCGTCGGCCACCGCAATGAAGTTCAGCAATCCAGCCACGATCATGAACTTAGTTCCGTAATCGGCGATTGCAAACGCGATTGCGCCCTGACCCCCGTTCATGGCGAGCGTGACGATATACATTCCCCCCGCGCCCAGGTCGCCGATGAAACCTAGAATGTCGAGGATGTCGCCGCCATTGGCCTTGTAGATGTGGCCCTGCATCATCAGGCCGAGCACGAAGAGGGTCGCGACGGAGATGAACAGCAGAGCCCCGCGAATCCAACGCTTTTGGATGATGTGACCCGCGCCGGGAATCAGCCAGCCCAAGGCAGGTGCGATTACGGACATTGCGCTGGCGGGCTGTACTGAATCGGCCCCCTTAGATTTGGCTGTGGTTTGATTTGCCATCAGATGGTTACGATCTCACGTTGAATGTTGCCTGTGACTTCCGCCGACTTGGGGCGGATCAGCATATTGACCTCGCTGCGCACGCCGAACTCCGGCAGATAAATGCCGGGCTCGATGGAAAAGCAAGAGTTGGGAAGGATCTGGCGCTCGTCGTGGATTTCCAGATCGTCCATGTTCGCTCCATTGGAATGGACCTCGGTGCCAATGGAATGTCCGGTACGGTGAATGAAATAATCGCCGTAGCCTTTTTTCTTGATGTGGCCGCGCGTGACGCGATCCACCTCCCACCCGGCAAGGCGGCGCCCTGCGTTGATCGCGTCGATCACGGTCTTCACACCGGCGTCGCGGGCGTCGCGCACGATCTCGAACACTTGGCGCATGCGGTCCGACGGCGCCTTGCCGACGAAGCCCATCCAAGTGATGTCGTAGTACACCGCTCCGGGGACATCCTTTTTCGCCCAGACATCGAGCAAGATCAGATCGCCCTCACGAATGGGGACGGGATGATCGGCGCGGGGCTCGTAATGCGGGTTTCCGGCATTGGCGTTGGCTGCTACGATCGGCGAATCGTCGGTCTTCAGGTTCTCGCGGCGGAATGCTTCCACAAACCACTGCTGGATTCCGTGTTCCGTGGCTCCACCATTGCGTACACGCTGTCCAATTTCCTTGAAAGCGGCGGCCAAGATCGAATCCACGCTGTCGCGCGCAGCAAAGTGAGTCTTGATTTGTTCTTCGGTCCAGGTTGCTTCGAACTGCGCTACCAGGTCGGCGGAACTGACCACATTCTTTCCCAAGCCGCGAAGTAGCTCGATGGTTCCGCCATCGACCAGAGAAATGGTGAAGACGATGTTGTTGGGCGAATACTGCATGGCGATGTCACGGTAGGGGGCGAGCATCGATTTCAGCGCGTCGAACAGCTCCTGCCATCCAGAGTATTGGCGCTTGCTCCCGGGCAGGGAATCGAGGTGACCCGCTTCAATCTTGTGGACCAGCTTTACGGGTTCGCCCTGCGCCGGTATCAGGTAGAACCAGCGCCGGGTGACCATGAGACCCGCCGGCAAGCCGAGTACGCGGTAGGCGATAGGATCGCGATGATGGTGGTCGTAGAACAGCCACGCGTCAATGTTGCGTTCGCGCAGCACAGATTGGATGGCAGCCAGGTCCATGGGCAATCCCCTATTGTAAACAATAGGAAGGATTTGGGCGAATCAGGGCGGAGGGAATGTCCGCACTGCAAGACCACCGGTTTGAGGCAGATTCTTGGTTACACTATGACGCTAGATGCCTGCGGTAACCGAGTCCGTGGTCGAGTCAGCGGCTACGAAACGCGTCCGCATCGAAGCAGTTGATGCGCTTCGCGGCGTCATCATGATTCTGATGGCGCTCGATCATGTGCGGGACTTCTTCGGCAATTCCAACGTGAGTCCCACCGACCTCGCCGAGACAACCATTCCGCTATTCTTTACGCGCTGGGGTACGCATTTCTGTGCGCCCGTTTTCTTCCTGCTGACTGGTACCGGCGCCTATCTGTCGTTGCGCAAGAAATCCAAGAGAGAGTTGTCGCGATTTCTGTTTACTCGCGGGCTCTGGTTGATCTTTCTGGAATTCGTGGTAGTGCGCTGCCTGGGCTGGCAGTTTAACTTCGACTATCACCTGGTGATTCTCAATGTCTTATGGGCACTGGGCTGGGCGATGATTACGCTCTCGGTGCTGGTTTACCTTCCGGCCTCGGTCGTAGCCACATTTGGCATCGTGATGATTGCGACGCATAATCTGTTCGATTCCGTCCAATCCACCAACCCGATTTGGACGATACTGCATGCCGCGCCCGGTTTCCTCTTAGACCGGCCCGGGCGCATCATCTTCGTTGCTTACGCGCTGATTCCGTGGGTTGGCGTAACAGCGGCGGGCTACGGCCTGGGACAGATCTACAGCTGGCCGTCGGAACATCGCAGGGCGCTTCTACTTCCAGTGGGCATTGGATCGGTCGCCGCCTTCTTCATTTTGCGCGGCATCAATCTCTACGGTGATCCGCTGCGGTGGAGCACGCAAAGATCCGCAGCTTTTACAGCGCTTTCATTCTTGAATACTACGAAGTATCCGCCCTCGCTGTTGTTTCTTTTGATGACGCTGGGCCCGGCCTTGCTTTTTTTGTGGGCGGTCGACCCCGGAATGCCGCAATGGCTCCAGCCTGCTCTCATCGTCGGCAAAGTGCCCATGTTTTATTACCTCTTGCACATACCTCTGATACACATGCTCGCCATCGCGGTATGTTATGCGCGCTACGGGCAGGTGCATTGGATGTTCGAGTCCCCGAGTCTCGGCCAGTTCCCCATTACCCCGCCGCCGGGGTGGGGATATTCCTTGCCAATCGTTTATCTGGTTTGGGCTGTAGTGGTGATTACGCTTTATCCACTATGCCGTTGGTTTGCAGATTTGAAACGGCGGCGCAGCGATGCCTGGCTAAGCTATTTCTGAAGTGGCAGTACGTTGCGCAGCTATGCTTCCTTACCGGTCAGAACTCGCTTCCTCACCGTTGGAGGCAGAGTCTCGCAGGCAGTACGCAGAACCAGCCGTGGGGCATCCCCGCGAATCTTCATGAGATACGGAACGGTGCGTTTGGCATCAAATTTCGCGGTTTCTCGCAGCAGCCAGCCTAATCCTTTCTGCACCATGTCGTCCTGGTCGGCGAGAAGCAAATCGGAAAGCCTCGTGATCTCCGGGAAGAACATCCTGGCGCGTGATCCGCGAATCAAGGCCACGCAGGCGGCGCGGCGGTGCCAGCGGTCGGGTGACCTTGCCCAGCGGAAAACAGTTTTTGCGCGGGGAGGTTTTGAGGCAATCATGGGAGCAATCAGATCATGCACCAGAGCGTCATGATCGGCCCAGTTGCTGATCCGGTCGAGCCATGACTCGAACCGCTTAAACTCAGCATCGCCGAACTCGCCGTCGAGTTTTTCCAGCAAGAACACGGCGGCGGCTTTTTCTTCCAGCACCGAGCCCGAGAAAAGATGATCGGCGACTTCGATCAGGAAATCGAGCTCGCGCTCCTTCCTTACTTGGCGGCGAAAACGGACGGCGGCACGTCGCAAGTCGGCGGTATACCAGCCTCGCGATTTGATTTCATCTTTGAAGAACCATTGCACGCCCGCGGCATGCTTGTCGGAACCGCCGTCTTTGAGCGCGCGGCGAATGTGAGCGGCGACGGAGGCCGCCGTAGTCTTGGGCTGAGGCATGGTTCACCTGACCTTGGTCTCTTATGTTCTGGCAAGGAAAGGGCGGCCTCCGAGGCCGCCCTTGTTGTCGTTCGTTCTAATTAGCTTACGCGGCGCGAGTTTCAGCCGTTGCCGGCCTATAGCCGCATTCCCCAGCTTTCTTAAATGCGCGAACCGCTTCCTCAGGAGACATCAGCGGCGTGGTCTGCACAGCCTTACACGAGCCACCGCCGGCAAAGGCTATGGAGATCGCCGCGGCGCTCACGTTGTCGGGCAGTTCCGTAATGACGACGACATCGTACTGCCCGAAGGCGAACCAGGCGGTTTCGATTTTGCCTCCCAGCTTTTCGATCACAGGCCTGACTGCCTCAATGCGGTTCTGGGGATGCGCCAGCAGCGCCTCCCACCCTTCGCGGGAATACGCGACTTGGTGAAGATAATGTGGCATGGAGCCTCCTTCGATTCACTTGCTGGGAGCGAATGATCCCAAAGGTGTGGGGCGAAGTCAAGCAAACGTGGCGCCGGTCTTTAGTCCGCATGAGGAGCGACGCGCGTTCTAAAGACCCTGTCATAAATCCACAGCAGTGCGGTGGTCGCTAGTCCCACACCAGTTATCACCCACCATATTCGTTCCGGCTGGTGGGCCAATTCCCCGAAATGATGCATTAGCGTGCCCCCGAACCATCCGCCGATCAGCGATCCGATTCCGATGGGCAGGAAGGCAAAACCCATATAGGTGCCCTGCTGTCCCGGAGGCGCAAGCAGCGCAATGTATTCGTAGTAGCGCGGTTGTTGAATCATCTCGCCCAGCGCCAGGACGAATATTGAGACAATCGCTCCCCATATTGTCGGCTGGAAAACAAGAATCAACCACGAAACCGAAGAGATGAGCGTGCCCAGGATTACAGCTTGGAATGCTGGTATCTTGCGCGTCAGGAAATTAATCGCAAGTGTGAGACAGATCACGGTCACTCCGTCGGTGACCAGAAGTCTCTCAACGTCCGCATGCGGATTGATGTAGCCGTGAATGTAGCCGGGCAAGCTGATGTATTGCTGCCAGAAGACGATCCAGTATCCGGTGAAGAGTACGAGGAACCACATGAAGCGGCTGATGCCCGCGAGCACCAGCACGAGCAGCGCGGCCCAGACCCACCAGGGCACGGAGACTTGCGGATAGATCCACAGGCCGATGCGGAGTAGCAGGGCGACCGCCAGCACGGGCAAGACGAGCCGGTAGTTGCCCACAACCACGCAGAAATTGCG
>DATHMS010000151.1:0-12399 GCA_035486795.1 Candidatus Sulfotelmatobacter sp.
CAGCATCCTCTCGTGCCAGTCGATCTTGAGGTCGGGATGCAGTCCGCCTTGCATCAGAACGCCGGTGCCGCCGAGTTCGACGGTCTCGCGAATCTTTTCGTAGATGGTGTCGAAATCGAGGATGTAACCTTCTTTCGCTGCCGGACCTTTGAGCGGGCGATAGAAGGCGCAGAAGGTGCAGTACTCGGTGCAGAAGTTGGTGTAATTGATGTTGCGGTCGATGATGTAGGTGACGGTGCCCTCGGGATGCAGTTTGCGGCGCACCGCATCCGCTTCCATCCCAATGCCGATCAGGTCATCGGACTCGAACATCTCCAGCGCTTGTTGCTTGGTCAGAGACATGTACATCTCAATTCTAACGGAGGGCGGTGTATTGGGCCAAATGCTGGCGATACAAGGTGGTCGCGTAGCCTGCCCCTGACGACAGTGTGCGCGGGAGATCCCCTTGGGCTTCGCTCAGGGCACGCTCTCGTCCCGCTGGAGAAACGCGGGCCTTCGAGATGACGCCGGAAAAGCGCAACATTGAACATGTGGACTACTTCTTCTTCATTCGAAGATATTGGATCACCGATAAAACCGCGCCGATTAAGGCCAAGCCGATCAGAACGGCCAGCGCCGGTTTGTAGTATCGATTGAAGAAACGGAGGATATGGCTGCCGTAGCGGAATCCGAAATAGGCCTCGAGGAAATAGCGAATCCCGCGGCCGAGTGCCAGGGCCGCGAGGAACTTTTTTCGCGAGTACTGCATTGCGCCCGCGGCCAACAGGAATGGCAGGAACGGAAACGGCGGCGGCAGCAAGGCCGGAATCACGATCGAGGCGAATCCCCATCTGGCGAATGTTTTGGAGAACTGAGCGGCTTTTTTTTTCGAGAGTTTGCGCTCCATCATTTCTTTGCCGCCCTTGCGGGCCAGGCCGTAAGTGATGTAGCCGCCGATCACGGCGCCGAGCGTCGCCATCAGGCCGTAGTAGAGCCACGGTTCGCGATGACGGGCAGCCAGCCAGATGGTGAGAACGTCCATGCTGCCGGTTACCGGGATCACGGAGTTATCTATCAGTCCCAGCAAGATCAGGCCGATACCACCGAGGTGGCGCAGTTGTCGCCAGAGAGGGACTGCTAGCAGCGGATGGAGATGGAGCAGCATTCCTGTTTGAAGGAGTTTACAGGCTGGGCAACGGAATTGCGCTAAGCGATTGTGGCATTCGCGGTGGCATTCTCGGAAAGCAGGAAGTGCATCTCCGGCGCGGCAGGAAGCGCTCCAATCTCGGCTGCGTAGCGATAGAAGAGTTGCAGGCCCTCGAGGCAGGCAGGGTCGAGGTGATAATAAATGTTTTCGGTGAGGTAGGAGCGAACAGCGGACTCTTTGAGACCCAGGCGCGGGGCCCATTCGCGGATGATGCGGTCGAGGCTCGCGGGTTCGAGTCCATGATCGCGGGATTGTTGAAACACTTGCGCCAAGTCTGGTTCGGGGACACGAGCGTCGCTTCCACGCAGCGCTTCCTGGCGAACTGCCCAGAAAGCAAAGACGAAAGGCTTGCCGGTGTAGCGAATCCACTCTTCGGCGAGGTCGAGCGTGAGGTAGCGGGAGCGGTCGATCTGCAAAGCGGGATCTCCGATCAGCAATCCCGCGTCGTGATCGGCCAGCATTTGATCGATATTCGGAGCCATGGAGGTGAATGCCCTGCCGCCGCCCAGCCATTTTTCAAACAGAATCTTGGTGAGCGCGACTGAAGTCATGGACGACGTGTCCAGAGCCACGGTACGAATCTGGTCTACCGGCACTCGGCTGACCAGGAGGATGGAACGCACTGGCCGGCGCGAGGCGATGGCAACGCCGGGGAGGACGATGAGCCCGGGGACCTGGGCGTAAGCGGCGGCAGGGATGATGCCGATGTCGGCGGTTCCGGCGTGTAGGGCGCGGGCGCAGGCTGATGGCAACGTGTAGGCAATTTCGAAGTCGCTGCCTGCCTCCCCGTGTTCGAAATCCCACATGAGCGGAGCGGTGTTGAGATAGGAAATCGCAGAGATGCGCAGAGGTCTCATTCCTGTTTTGATTTTAGCAGACCTGTTTTCGACAGGCCTTTGTGACGGCTTCCCTTGACACCGCTTTCGGCCAGTAGCTACAGTCCGCCCAGTCTCCATCTGGAGGCCGCAAGAGATTGGAGCAGACGTGCCAAATGCTGCTATCGCATCGCCATCGGTTACTCACATTCTGGAGTGGCTTGCCATCTCGCTAACGCCGGGTTTGGGACCGACGA
The DNA here is from genome assembly GCA_035486795.1 of Candidatus Sulfotelmatobacter sp. GTDB lineage: Bacteria > Acidobacteriota > Terriglobia > Terriglobales > Acidobacteriaceae > Sulfotelmatobacter. The sequence continues at coordinate 2,259 of DATHMS010000151.1, forward strand.
AGGCGCGGAAACTGGTTGAACATTTCGGCAGCGCTGAAGCGGTGTTCCACGCTTCGCTCACTGAGCTAGAAAGTACAGGGATGCAGGCGGTTTCGGCGCAGTCGATCGCCACCGGGAAATCGGCGGAAATGGCGCGGGAAGAGATTGCGCGGGCTGCGACTGCCGGAGTCACGATTGTCTCGGTAGAAGATCCATGCTACCCGTCGCGGCTGAAGGAGATCTACGATCCGCCGCTGGTGCTTTATGTTCGCGGCAATCCGGAAGTGTTGACGCCGCCCGGCATCGCGATAGTAGGCACGCGCCACCCCACACCCTACGGTTCAGGGATGGCCGAGAGGCTGGCATGCGACTTGGCGGCGCAAGGGCTGGTGATTATCAGCGGCATGGCTCGCGGCGTTGACACGGCCAGCCATCGCGGAGCGATCTCGGCCAAGGGCAAGACGATCGCGGTGTTTGGAACAGGAGTGGATGTGATTTATCCGAAAGAAAATTCGCGATTGTCGGAGCAGATTCTCGCGCTTGGCGGTGCGTTGCTTTCCGAGTTTCGATTGGGAACGTTTGCGGCGCCGCAGAACTTTCCTATCCGGAACCGGATTTTGAGCGGAATGTCGGTTGGTGTGCTGGTGGTGGAAGCTGCGGAGTATTCTGGAACGCGCATTACGGCGCGGTGCGCGCTGGAGCAAAATCGCGACGTTTTCGCCGTGCCGGGCAATGTCACGAACAAGAATTCCTGGGGGCCGAACACGCTGATCAAGCAGGGCGCGAAGCTGGTCGCGACCTGGGAAGATGTGTGGGAAGATCTGCCGCCGGAAGTTAAACTTGCGCTCACTCCGGCGTCGTCGCCTGAATCCGGGAGGGGCTCATCCGCATCTCTATTCCCGGACGAAAGGCTGCCGCCGCATGAGAAGAAGATCTTAAGCCTGTTGAAGGCAGATGAGGCGACCCAGATCGACGAAATTGTAGAACGCCTTGAAGCGGAAATGTCCTCCTCGGAAATCTTCGCAGCTTTGTTTGAGTTGGAACTTGGTGGCAAGGTTCGACAGATGCCGGGAAAGAATTTCGTGAAGAGTTTTTAAAAGGGGCTTTTAGCTGTTAGCTCTTAGCCTTTAGCTCAAGACCTTGGGTCTCCGGCCCGTTGAGGATGTGATGAGAAACTACAGGGATCTGCTGGTCTCGGGGAAGGCTCATAAGCTTACCTTGGCGGTCTACAAGATTACTCTTCTCTTTCCCAAGGAAGAGCGGATATGGACTGACCAGCCAGATTCGGCGTGCGTCTGCCTCCATTGCGGCCAATTTGGCGGAAGGTTGCGGCAGGCGGTCCGACGGAGAGATGGCGCGGTACGTGCAGATCGCGGGGGCAGAGTTGTCCCACCATTTTCTCTTAGCCAGAGATTTGGGATTCGTGCAGAGTGTGCAGTATGCATCCGTTAGCTCGCACGTGGATGAGATTATGCGAATGTTGTCGGCACTGTCGGGAAAGTTAAGAAATGTCCGCGCAGCATAAGCGCTTCGAGCTAAGAGCCAAAGGCTAAGAGCTAAGAGCTTTTCACCCGTAACTTGTTGCTTTCGTCCCATTCGTGCTAGGTTCAAAGCGAAAACTTAAGAACTGAGAGGACCATTGGTAAAGAGTTTAGTCATTGTCGAATCGCCGGCTAAGGCGAAGACCATCCAGAAATATCTGGGAAAGGGATTTACGGTCGAGGCCTCGCTTGGCCACGTGAAAGATCTGCCCAAAAGCACGCTGGGCGTGGACACGAGCAAGGAGTTTGAGACCGACTACGTTGTCATCCCGGGGAAAGAAAAGGTTCTGGCCAAGCTGAAGAAGCTGGCGGGACCGATGGATGCGATCTATCTGGCGCCTGACCCGGACCGCGAAGGCGAGGCGATTGCGGCCCATCTGGCGGGGGAGCTGGCGCGCAACGGCCATGCGAAGAAGGCGAAAAAGAAGAAGGGCGAGCCCGACGCGCCGCCACGCATCCAGCGCGTCACTTTTAACGAAATTACCAAGCGGGCGGTGCAGGCAGCATTCGAGCATCCTCGTGCCATCGACCAGAATCTGGTGGATGCGCAGCAGGCGCGGCGGGTGCTTGACCGGCTGGTCGGGTATCAGGTTTCGCCGCTGCTGTGGGATAAGGTTCGCCGCGGACTTTCTGCGGGGCGTGTGCAGACCGTCGCTCTGCGATTGATCGTAGAGCGCGAACGCGAGATCAAGGCGTTCGAGAAAAAAGAATATTGGACCATTGATGCGCACCTGGCGGCCAGCAAGCCTCCGACGTTCGACGCGCGGTTCCTGGGCAAGGGTGAAGAGAAGATTGAGGTTACGAACGGCGAGGATGCGGAGAAGATCCGCGCGGCGCTGGAACAGGCCGACTGGATTGTCCGGTCGGTTGATAAGAAGGAGCGGCGACGCAATGCAGCACCTCCGTTTACCACCAGCAAGTTGCAGCAGGATACCTCGCGCAAGCTGCGTTTCAGCGTGAAGCGCACGATGATGATTGCGCAACGGCTGTACGAAGGCGTGGAACTGGGCGAAGAAGGCCTGGTTGGTTTGATCACGTACATGCGTACTGATTCCACGCGAGTTGCTCCTGAGGCGATTCAGGAAGTGCGCGAATATGTGGGCAAGGAATATGGCGCGGCTTACCTGCCCGAGACTCCCAATACATATAAGGAGAAGAAAGAGGCGCAGGCGGCGCACGAGGCGATTCGGCCAACGTCGGCGATGCGGCATCCCGACCTGGTGAAGCAGTACTTAAAGGAAGATGAATTCAAGGTCTACAAGCTAATCTGGCAGCGTTTTGTGGCGTCGCAGATCATGCCGGCGGTGTTTGACCAGACTACCGTGGACATCGACGCTAAGAGCAAGAGTGAGACGTTCTGGTTTCGCGTGACTGGGTCAGTGCTGAAGTTTGACGGGTTCCTACGCGTCTACGAAGAGTCGAAGGAAGGCAAGGACGAAGAGGATGAAGAACTGAAGCACAAGTTGCCAGCGCTGGAAGCTGGGCAGAAGCTGACGCTGAAGGAGTTGAAGCCGGAGCAGCATTTCACCGAGCCTCCGCCGCGTTACAACGAAGCGTCGCTGGTGAAGGAGCTGGAGGAACGCGGCATTGGGCGTCCGTCAACCTATTCGGCGATACTGTCGACGATTCAAGAGCGGCAATACGTGCAGAAGTTGGGTGGGAAGTTTACTCCGACTGAGATTGGATTAGTTGTCACCGATCTGCTGGTGGAAAACTTCCGCGACATTTTCGATATTGCCTACACCGCTGGCCTGGAAGAAAAGCTCGACGACATCGAAGAAGGCAAGGAGAAGTGGACGGACACGCTTGCTGAGTTCTACAAGAAGTTTACGAAGGACCTCAAATATGCCGAAAAGCATATGGAGAACATCAAGCGGATGGAGAAGCCCACGGACGAGAAGTGCGAAAAGTGTGGCGCGCCGCTGGTGATCAAGTGGGGCAGGCACGGGTCATTTTATGCGTGCAGCACCTACGATAAGGAAGATCCGAATACCTGCACGTTTACGAAGGAAAATCCGATCAACCTGCCTGACCTTGATTCGGCTGACGTGCAGGAGACTACGCAGGAAGAATATTGCGAGAACTGCGGGCGAGTGATGGTGCTGAAGCGCGGGCGCTTTGGGCAGTTCATGGCTTGCACGGGCTATCCTGACTGCAAGACCACGCGGCGGCTTGACCAAGGCAAGAAAGTTCCGGACATTCCGCTGGATGAGCCTTGCCCAAAGTGCGGACGCAATATGATGATCCGGCACGGGCGTTATGGGGAGTTCACGGCTTGCAGCGGGTATCCGGAGTGCAAGTATGTGAAGCAGAATTACATCGGCGTGAAATGCCCGGAGTGCAAAGAAGGCGATCTGGTGGAGAAGCGGGCGCGCAAGGGGAACACGTTCTACGGATGCGGAAATTATCCCAAGTGCAAGTTCACTTCGGCGCACCGGCCGATTGCGGAGAAGTGCACAAGCTGTGGCAGCGAGTATCTGGTGCAGAAGTTCCTGAAAGATGGGCCAGTGATCGCTTGCCCTAATAAAGAGTGCGAGTATGAGCGGCCTGCGCCTGAGCTTGCGGCGACTACGAGCGCGTAGTCCCTGGGTGGAATCCGCGACATTTGTTGGTCCTTTGCAGCCAGCCTAGTTGTCTAACCGAATTAGCGTGATCAAATAGAACGGAGGATTCGATGCCCAAGAAAGCGACCGTTGCCGATGCTCAACTTATTCTGCAACTCTATGATCTGCGCCGCGAGGCGGAAATGCGCAAAGCGCGAAACTGGTGGGTGACAGGGTTTTGGCCGGAGAGCGCCGACGAAATCATGAAAATTGCCGGAGCCATGGGATCGCAGGAAAATAATTGGTTGCGGCAGGTGGGCGGATACTGGAGCATGGCCGCTGCCTTCGTGCTGCAAGGCGCGCTGAGTGAAGAGTTGTTCATCCAGCCGGCAGTGAGCGGGGAGATGTTTTTTGTGTTCGGCAAGATTCATCCCTTTCTGAAAGAGCTGCGAGAACAGATGGGAGACCCGCACATGTTCGAGAACATCGAGAAGGTCATCACGGGTTCCAAGTTCGGACGGGAACGGCTGAAGTTAACGCTGAAGCGGCTGGAGACGATGCGGGAGAAGAGGGCTTTGGGAAAGGCCAGCTAGAGGCCGGGAGCGGCTGTCGCCACATGAGCATCTCAGCACGAACATCTCCACCAACTGATACCCGAGACCATCTGTTATCCTAATCGGCTGTGCGGATGATCTGGTGGTTCCTGATCCTGGGTGTGAGTACCCTGGTCGTGGTGTGTGTTGCGATCGCGCTGTATGTGCGCCTGCGGCGCCATTTGCAGCTGGCGCATGCTGCCCGGGACGGAAGCTCCGGCGAAGTAGAAGGTAAGCATCCGACTGAGCTGCGTTGAGTACTGATGCCCGACGTTGAAGATTCGGAGACCTTCCAATGGAGAAACCGGCAATGCAAACATTAAGCGCCTCGCGGGAACGCGTTTTCGGTTTCGAGGTTGCACGGCAGGTTGCTCTCGTGGTGGGCGGCAGCTTGCTCGTGGCATTGTGCGCGCGCATCGCGATTCCCTTGCCGTTTACTCCGGTGCCACTGACGGTGCAGAACTTCGGCGTGCTGTTGGTCGGACTGCTGCTGGGCAGCCGGCGCGGATTTGCGGCGCTCGCCCTCTATCTGGCGGAAGGCGCGATGGGCATGCCGGTGTTCAGTCCGACGGGTGCGGGAGGGATTGCGCAGTTGCTCGGCCCGACGGGAGGGTTTCTGCTGGCTTACCCGCTGGTGGCGTGGATGGCAGGTTTTGTCATGGAGCATGGGCGCAAGAGTTTCGCGCGTGCCGCGCTGGCCGGTCTTCTCGGTGAGATCGTGCTTTTCACCGGCGGTCTGAGCTGGCTTGCCGTTCTGACGCACTCGGTGGCACGAGCTTTTCGTTGGGGACTTTACTGGTTTCTTTTCGCCGAAGTGATAAAGGTGATGCTGGCTGCTGGAATTGCGGTGCGCTGGCAGCGCGGTGCTGGAGCGCAGCGGTAAAGAGCGGCGTCGTAGGCAGTCTGGACTTCGACTTAGGGTTCAGCTTTTGGAGTTCGGCTTTTGGAGTCAGCTTTTGGAGTTCAACAATGACAGTAGTTTCCGAACAAGACGCGAAGCCTTCGGGCGATGCAGCTTCTCAGTTGCGAGAGATCAGCGTGGCTCACAGCCCGGACTCCGACGATGCGTTCATGTTTTATGGGTTGGCCACCAACAAGGTTCGCGTCCCGGGATTGCATTTCACGCATACGCTGTGTGACATCGAGACATTGAATCAGAAGGCGCGCGAAGGCGTTTACGATGTGACGGCGATTTCGTTTCACGCCTATCCTTATATTCAAGACTTGTATGCGCTAATGTCCTGTGGGGGAAGCGTGGGCGAGGGCTATGGCCCGATGGTTGTCTCGCCGCGACCGTTTACGCAGGTTGAGATCAAGGAGAAGCGCATCGCCGTTCCGGGCACGCTCACAACTGCATATCTCGCGCTGCAGCTTTTTGCTCCTGGAGTGGAGACTGAAGTCGTGCCCTTCGACCAGATCATTCCGCAAGTGCTCGAGGGCAAGTACGAAGCTGGGCTCATCATTCATGAAGGGCAATTGACTTATGACAAGGCCGGTCTGCACCGGATTGTCGACCTTGGAAGATGGTGGCAGAAGATGACGGGCTTGCCGCTGCCGCTGGGAGGGAACGCGATTCGCCGTGCGCTTGGTCCGGATCTGGTTGCCGCGGTCAACAGCGCTCTGCGTGACAGTATTCAGTATGCGCTTGAACACCGCGAGGAAGCTTTGTCCTATGCCATGCAGTTCGCCCGCGATCTTGATCCGCAGACCGCCGACCGGTTCGTTGGCATGTACGTGAACGAGCGGACGCTCGACTACGGTCCGGACGGACGGGAAGCTGTGGTGCGACTGCTTGATATGGGGCACAAGGCAGGAATTATCGGGCCTGAGGCGCGCGTGGATTGGTTGGTGTAGAGCTTTCTAAGGAGTATCCGCGTTTGTCCGTTACTGCTGAGAACAACCTTAAATCCCAGACTCTGCTGATCGATGCCGACGATACGCTCTGGGAGAACAATGTCTACTTTGAGCGGGCTATCGTCCGCTTCATTTCGTTTCTTAATCACCACGAGTTTTCTTCCGAGCAGGTGCGGGAGGTGCTCAATGATGTGGAGCGCGAATCCATCGTGACGCATGGCTACGGCCTGCACAGCTTTTCGCACTCTTTGGTGGCGACATTTGAGAGGCTCAATGCGCAGCCGGTCACCGCCGAGTTGCACGCCCAGATCACAGGGTTCGCTCACTCGATTGCGGACCATGCCATCGAATGCCTGCCCGACGTCCCGCAAACTCTGGAATACCTTTCGAAGCGGCATCGGCTGATACTGGTGACCAAAGGTGCGCAGGCGGAGCAGTCGGGAAAGATGGAGCGGTCAGGGTTGAAAGGCTATTTCGATGCGACGGAGATCGTCGCGGAAAAAGATTCTGGCGTCTATCATGCGCTGGTGGAGAAACATTCGCTCGCGCGGGATTCGACCTGGATGATCGGTAACAGCCCGCGGTCTGACATTAATCCGGCATTGGCTGCTGGATTGCACGCGGTCTTCGTGCCCCACGGGGATACGTGGATCCTCGAGCATGAAGAAGTGAATACGGCTCCGCCGTCGCAACGGCTGCTGATCGTGGGGCGGTTTGCGGAGTTGCGAGAGCATTTTTAAGCGCGCCGTGGGAGACTCGTGCCGTTCCTACGGGACTCGGTTTTGTGCTCGATACCTACCCCGCTCTTACGTGCCGGGCTCTTGAATGTCGTCGCTCGCGCCACTTTTCGCAGGAGGGTCGACCGGGTTGGTTTTTTCTCTTCCGTACCTCACGCGCAGGCACCAAACTAACCAACAAGTTGCTCTCGCGGCACGTTGTTGCCGCATGCTACGCTCATTCTGCTCTGCATTCTCGCATCACTCGTCTTGGCCGTGGAGACCAATAATTTCCGCAGGCTGTTGCGCACGGTTGAAGCTCTCTCCGAACTGGGGCCGGAGCTAACGGCGGAGCGCGAGTTTTCAGACACTGCGAAGCGCATGCTGTCTGCCGTGATGGAAGCGGCGGGCGCGGGAGAAGGCGCGCTTTTCGTCTTCAGCGAGAAGCCCACTATGCTGACCTCGGTGGCGGCTGAAGGTTTCGCCATGCTGCCCGAGCCCGCGTTTATTCCTCTTCTGCCAAAGCACGCTCACGCTCTGGCTGCGGCGCGCGGACCGATTGTGTTGAACGTTTCCACTTATTCGATTTTCCTCAGCTCGAACGGCAATGTGGCGCCTGAGCTTTTCAAGTGCCTGGCTCCGCTCAAAGCTTCCGGAAAACTGGCTGGCGTTGTGGCTCTGGGGCGTCGTCCGGAAGACGCGGCCTACGAAGAAGCCGAGTTGGATGCCATGGATCTGCTATGCAACTATATTGGGCTCGCGGTGCAAAACCATGCTTTGTCGCAGACGCTGGCCCAACGCGTGACCGAGAACCTGCGGCTGATGGCTTCCCTGCACGGGTTCTATGACACGGCGCTCGAAGCTTTCGCGACAGCGATTGACGTGAAGCATGTCAATATCCATGGTCACTCTTTGCGCGTGGGCCGCTATGCTGCCGCGATCGGCGAAGCCATGGGCGTCGATGCCGGCGAAGTGGCCGCGCTGCGCAGCGCCGGATATTTGCACGACATCGGCAAGGTGGCGGTCGATCGCCGGCTGTTCGGCAAGCCTGGGGCGCTCAATCCCGAGGAGTTTCGAGAAATGGCGGACCACACCGTGGTCGGCCATCAGATTGTGAGCAGCGTGGAGTTTCCCTGGCCGAAGATTCACGAGTCGGTGCGATGGCATCACGAACGCAGCGACGGCTCCGGTTATCCCGACGCTTTGGCTGGGAACGAAATGCCGATGCCGGTGCGGATCATGGCGCTGGCCGACACCTTCGACGCTATGACCAGCACTCGTCCTTATCGCGAGTCGCTTTCGCTGGGCAGTGCGCTGAGCGATCTGGTCCGGATGTCTCCGCAAAAGTACGATCCGAACGTGGTGCAGGCTTTGCTAATCCAGGTGCGGCGTGACGCGGTGGGCAGCAATCGAGCTCCGCTGCTGGCCGATCATATGGCAGTGAACATTGCTCCCGGCGACGTTGACCAGCTGGCCGCGACCCTGCAGCATAAAGTGTCTCGCGGGAAGATGTATCTGACTTAGAAGCCTGACTTAAAAGCCTCTAGCTTCAGCTTTCAGCCTCGTTCTTGCCCTCGCGAGCTCTCGTCTTTTGGTAACCACCACCAGCAACCTTTTCCTGTCGTGCGGGTTGATAATGAGGGGAGCTTATGGTCTTTCCCTGGGGAGTCCCCATGCGCCTGGGCCGCACGAAGTTGGTCGCTTTCCTGCTGTGTTTCAGCCTGGCGTGTACCGTCCCACGATTGTTGGCTAATAAGAAGAAGGATACGGTCGCCCCCAACCCAGATGATCAGCGACGCGCCCTGCATGCGCTGAATCGCCTTACCTTCGGTCCGCGCCCCGGCGATGTGCAGCTGGTGCTGGCGATGGGCGTCGAACAGTGGATCGACCTGCAGCTGCATCCGGAAAAGATCGACGACGGCGCCCTGAACGGGCGCCTGGAGCCGCTTCGCACCCTGCGCATGAGCACCAGGGAGATTGCAGAAGATTTTCCGGATGGGCAGGAGATCACACAAGTAAGGAACGGCAAGAAACCTATGCCGTCGGATCCGGCGCGGCGCGCGGTGTTCCAGACGCAGCTCGCCCGCCAGGAGGAAAAAAAAGAACGCAAAGAGGAGGCCGGGAAGAATGTAGCTGCCGCGGCTTCAACTTTCGGAGACAAACGCAGCGGCGCACAGCCTGACGGGTCGATGGTGGCAGCGAGTGCGGCGACTGACGGCGCCGACGGCAACGCGACTAATCCCAAGACGAATGGTGCAGCGAGCGAGGCGATGAACAGCGGCGGCGCCGGCAACGATCCTGCGATAGACGCAAAGAATACTCCTCAGGAGCAGGACACGTTGGCGGCCACAGCCTCGCCTTCGCCAGCAACAAAGCCGACGCCGGAGGAAGAAGAGCAAGCGCGGCTTCGTGAGGAGCAACTCTACGCTGACCTTGAAGTTCAGCAACTGCCAAGCCTTCCGCCCGACCAGCGATTCAAGAAGGTTCTCAGCATGCCGCCGCAGGCGCAGCTTGCGTTTGCCGATTCGCTGCGTGGAGGCAAAGGGCAGGAGTTTCTCGAAGGCCTGACCCCGAAGCAGAAAGAAACGTTGCTCGCCATGAACAACCCGGCCGGCGTGGTGACGGGCGAACTGGCGCAGGCAAAACTTCTGCGCGCCGTTTACAGCCAGCGCCAGTTTGAAGAGGTGATGACTGACTTCTGGTGCAACCACTTCAACGTGTTTGTGGACAAGGGTCTCGACCGCCTGATGGTAACCAGCTACGAACGCGATGTGATTCGTCCGCACGCGCTGGGCAAGTTTGAGGACCTGCTGGTGGCCACGGCGAAGAGTCCGGCAATGCTTTTCTACCTGGATAACTGGTTGAGCGTAGGGCCGAACTCGGCGCAGGCTCTGGGCATTCCGGCGCATCCTTAT
>DATHMS010000152.1:0-74937 GCA_035486795.1 Candidatus Sulfotelmatobacter sp.
GAGTGTATGTTTTCGATCCAGCAGCCAATAGCTTCACAACTTCCACGTTTTATGCCGCAAGGGTCGCGGACTGGGTGAACACGTTCAACCAGACTGAACTCCCTCGCTACCAGCAACGGAGCTGGAATCTAGTCGTCGCAAGACAATTTGTGTCTTTAGCGAGTTCACAGAGAACTAGTCTCCGCGGCAAACCGAACCCGCAGTTTCCTCACGTCTACGAAAATGAAAAGGCCAGCCAGCCCGATCATCCTCAGCCCTACTCTGCATGGTTCAGCTCGACCCCTCTGAAAGATGAGGCGCTGTTTGCGCTGGCGGCGCGTGCGGTCGATGCGGAACGCCTCGGCCAGCGCGGAGCTGTCGACTACCTGGCGATCGATGTTGATAGCACTGACCAGGTTGGCCACAAATTCGGACCACGAAGTCTTGAGCAACTGGATACGCTGGTTCGTCTGGACCACGCTCTGGCCCGCTTGCTCGATCATCTGGATAAAGTTGTGGGAAAGAACAGTTATGTGGTGGCGCTGTCGGCAGACCACGGCGCCGCCGATCCTCCCGAATTACGGGCCGGTGGACGACGGATTACGACGCCAGAAATTGAAGCGGTCTTGGATAAGATTGAGGCAATCGCGAAGGCGAACAAGGGCACGCCGGCTGAACTCGCCGATCGGATCGCAGCCGAACTCAAGCAGGTGGATTTCATCGCCGATGCATATACTCCGGCTCGTCTTTCAAAGCAATCCGACGATCCCTTTGTACGGCTCTATCAGCGTTCGTTTCGACCCTCGTTTACCACTGACTTCCCGCTCTGGACAACCAAGCCTCGCGAATATCATCCCGCGCGATACGGCGTAGTCGTGCGCTTCAAGGAGGGGATGATTTTTGACTGGGCCGTTTCAGTGCACGGTTCACCGTATGAGTATGACCGAGATGTCCCGATCATCTTCTATGGTGCGAACATTCGCCATGGATCGCAGCCGGATGGCGTAATGACGGTCGACGTGGCTCCGACACTGGGCGCGGCCGCGGGAGTTCGTTTGCCAGCGGGGCTGGATGGACATCCTTTGTCATTCGTCTTCAGTAGCGGAGTTGACGGTTCGCAATCAACCGGGAAGTGAGCTCGGTTTTCAGGTCCTTAGTCTGCCTCACCGACTCCATCGTGCGAAAAGCCCGGCTGGAGAGCAGCCTGGAATTGTCGGCTCAACAACTCTGCCCAACGATCCCTTGCAACCCCGCCCGGTAGCCTCGGCTGCAGGATAGTTCCTTCCCGTTCTTCAGGACGACGACATACTCTCCACTGTTCACCGGTATCAGTTCCTTGATCCTGCTGACGTTTACGATCATGGAGCGATGGATGCGGACGAAGTGGTTCGCGTCCAACCGTTCGGAAATCCCACCAAGCGTTTCACGCAAAAGGTACGACTCTTTCCCCACATTCAAGCGCACGTAGTTCGCCGCAGCTTCGACCCAGTCAATGCTGTCCAGGTCCAGAAACACAACCCGCCCGTTGACTTTAATCACCAAACGACTGTTGCGCGGCGACACCGGATTCGTCGCCGGCCTGACCTGCGATAGCAGGCTCAGAATGCGATGCGTGATTTCGCTGTCGCGCGACTTGCGCACTTCAGATCTGGCCCTTTCAACCGCCTGGTGCAGCCGCTCCTGGTCGAATGGTTTTAGCAGGTAATCCAGAGCATTTGCCTCAAAGGCGCGAATGGCGTACTGGTCGTAGGCCGAGGTGAAGATGACCACGGGCATTTCCTCGGGAGGGATTTTCTCCAGTACCTCGAAGCCATCGAACTCCGGCATTTGAATATCGAGCAGCAGGAGGTCGGGCCGGAAATTACGGATTGCGGACACGGCTTGCCTGCCGTCCTGGCATTCAGCGATCACGTGTACCTGCGGTTCCGAACTCAGCAGGAGCAGCAGCTTTTGGCGTGCCAGTCGCTCGTCATCAGCAACGACGGTTCGCATCACCGATTGTTCTTGCGCTGGCAAACCAACAGAATGTGGGATCATCGGCCGCCTCACAGTGGGTCTAACAGTGGATAGACGGAACAGCCTGAAAATGGTCGTTTATTATGGGGCACTGGGCTCATTGTTTATCCCGTAATTACGGCATGTACCCCCTGGAATGCAGCGTATTATCCCCAGTTTTAGTGTTCCAGTCCCGTTCATCAAGGCGCGATTGCGAGCTGATCCGATTGCTTCGGAACTTTACCTGCATCAGTGTATCCAGCTCGGAATCCAACCAGTCTGTCCCTAAGACCTCGGAGTCTGTCCCTCGCCTCAAACAGGCCGAAGAAAGTGAATATAGGCTTGATGACTGGTCGTTTCAAGGCCTCCGGATTCGAGGCTATGGTTAGATATAGATAAGGCAGTCAATGCCGCCTCCGCTTGCCACACGACGTCTACTGGAAAAGCAAATGCGGAGAAGGGATGTTGGGAACACCATGCTTTCGAGCCAGTCCGAAACGGAAGACTTCGCGAAGCTCCGCCACATGGCCAGCGAGTTTGCCGAAGGCTTCAACACGGGCGACGTGGATCGGATCATGCGATTTTATGGAGATCTTTACGTGGACATCAATCTTCGCAACCCTGTTCAGTCCTGGCACGAGCGCCGAGAATACTATAGCCAAGTGATTCGGAATCGCGGTCTTCGTGTGCAAGTGCACCCTGACGAGATTCTGATCCGCGGAGATTTTGCCTTTATCCGCGGTTCAATCGAACTCACGCGTGCGTCAGTGAGCAATGATGTCGGACGCACGGAGCTTCGTTACCTCGAAATCGCATGCCGGCAGCCGGACGGTTCCTGGCAAGTAATGTGGGGCATGGACGGCCCTATCCAGGAGTACACACCATCTCCTTAAAGATCATCTTCCCAGTTAAGCGACCAGACGGAAGTTCGTCATAAAGCCAGAAAGACCTCTGGGTCGCTGTTCTCGATCCCGGCTCTCCTGCTTGAGGAGTTTCCTTCTGGAGGAACCGCAAGATAGGGCAGGACGGCGAATTGCATCTTTCGTGGGACCTGAGACTTCTGCGTCCGCCGCGATCTATGATTGGTTCGGCTGCTCGGCTGGACATTGTTCATGATATGAGGCGCGTCGGGTATCACGCGGACCAATGAAGTTGGACAAGTCGATTTCCCGATGAGGGCAAAATGTTGTCGCTGAAGGTGCTCTGGAAATGAAGGACGCTTGTGAAGAGTGTGGGCGAGTTCTGCCAGCTGACGCCATGGCCTACGTGTGCTCTTACGAGTGTACTTTTTGTCCGACTTGTGCCTCGAACATGCACCAGACTTGCTCGAACTGTGGGGGAGAGTTAGTTCCGCGCCCGCGGCGGGCTGCGCCTCTGAGAGCGGAGGAGAGAACAAGCACCAGTTTCCCATGGACCTTTCGCCCTGCGATAGTCTGGGGTTTGAGCTTCGGCGTCTGGACGTTTATTGCCCTAGCTTATGCCATCACGGTTTACCAGTTATTCCGGTCGACCGGCGAGTCTATGAGCTTTCTAAATGTTCTAGGCCTGCAATCGAGCGTCATACTGACTTATGCTCCGCTTACTCCCTTCGTTTTCGCGTTCGCGAATCGTTATCAAGTGCTGCGCAGCAACTGGGCAGAGCGCTCGCTGGTTCTGTTGGCGGGCAGTTTGTTGTTTACCGTGGCTCACGTGGCTCTGAGGAGTCTGACGCCTTACGCGTTTTGGGATCCTGCAGTCAAGGGTTGGGCCTCGGCCGTCTGGGATTCTCAAGCCCATGCATTCCGAATCCATTGGGATGCTTATCGCACACTGTTTCTTCAAAGCGTGGTTGACGATGTGGTCACGACCTATTTCCCAATCGTACTGATCGCACACGTGGCGTCGTACTATCAGCGGTTTCGCGAGCGGGAGGTGCGCACTTCACAACTTCAGGCGCAACTCGCGAAAGCGCGTACGCAGGCGTTAAAGAGCCAGCTCCAGCCTCATTTTCTCTTCAATACTCTGAACTCAATCTCGGCGCTGATGTTAACCGATGTCGAAGCTGCCGATCGAATGATCACCCGTCTTGGCGACCTGCTCAGGATCAGTCTCGAAACCGCCGAGACTCAAATGACAACATTGAGCCGCGAACTCGAGTTCGTAAATTGTTATGTTGAGATTGAGAAGGTGCGCTTCGAAGAGAGGCTTAAGGTGAGTATCGACGTGGATCCCGAGACTCTTGACGCAGTCGTTCCTCACTTGCTGTTGCAGCCTTTAGTGGACAATGCGATCAAGCACGGAATTTCAAGACTGGTGGCTGGAGGTGAGATTCGAATCTCAGCCACTACAGATAAGACGGATCTCCATCTGGAAGTGCGAGATAACGGACCCGGGATTCTCGAACAGAGCCGCCGCCAATCGAGCGGGGTCGGACTGAGAATCACACGTGAACGGCTTGAAACGATCTATGGCCAGCACCAGAGTTTGGAGCTACTGACGTCGCCTGAGGGTGGAGCGGTCGCTCGGGTGAGTATTCCTCTTCAGGCGGGAGCGGGAGGACGCAACAACTCTGATCTAGCCCCGGACTCTCGATCAACAGAGACAGCTGACTCATAGTGCACGAAGGTTACCACCTTCGCCCTATTCCGGGCTTAGCCCAAGGGGCCGGCCCGGTTGTTTGACCGATGCTTCGGTTCAGTCGAGCAGCGGAGGCGCCACACCGTGGCGCCTCGCTGTGAGCTGAGTTAGAAACTAACGCGCAGACCCAATTGGATATTGCGGGGCGTGCTATTAGTGTTCACTGGGGTCGAGTTGTACAAAGCACCGAAATTGCTAGGACTGTAGAGCCCGAGAAAAATCGGATCAAGGAATTGATTATGGTTGAAAACATTCTGGAAGACGCCCTGGAATGTCAGGCTAACGTTCTCCGCCATCCTGATGTTCTTCGCGACACTCGCGTCCATATTCCAGTAGCGCAGACCGTTAAGGATACCCTCCCCGCCGTCCCGATTATCAATCCCAATCACCGGATCACGCCAGTTGTTAATGGCGGCGACCCCGTTCTTGAAAATATTGACGGGCAATGCGGTTGAGGGCGAATTGTAGTAGGCTTTGCCCTCGCCTCCGATGTGTCCAACCGGTACGGCGTTTTCATCGCCAACGAAGTTGGTGTTATCCCCTTCACCCCAGGGCGAACCATTGAAGGCTGTCCCAAAGAGCTCGACGGGCGTGCCAGTCCCAGCAGCGAAAACCGATGAGAATGTCCAGCCACCCAACAACCGTCCCATCATTCCGGACTGGCTTTTATAGAACGGAGGGTTATACACGAAGAGCGCGTTATACGTGAGCTTGCGGTCAAACGGCTGTCGGCCATACATTTGGTTCAAATTGAAGGGATCGTCCGTGGTGTACTCGCTGCTGGCTTGAACCTCCGCGCCCGTCCCCAGCGCCCTGGCCCAGGTAAGGTTCGACTGAAGAGTGAGACCCCTCCAGTCGGCAGTCTTGAGGGAGACGAAGCCAGCGTTATAGTTCCCGTGGCCGATGCTGGTATTAACAGCGACGCCCGAGGCCGTCTGGCCGCCACTTCCGAAAGCTGACCCGGGGATGGGAGTGTTCATCATGCTACGTGGGAAGTTGAACCCGCCATTGTCCAGATCACTCCACAGGTTCCACATTAGGTCGTTGGCGAGATTGCCACCTTCGTTCGCCACCACGGTGGCAGTGCAGTTCCCGGGTGTGCAGTAGCCCGTACCTGCAAGCGCCGCCTCGAAGAACGGCTGCGGCGTGACGGCGGCTGCGTTGCCCGCGCAACCACCACCCGCCATGCCGGTCAAGCCGCCGCAGTATTGCAATAGCACGTTCCTCCAGGCAGCGGAGAACTGCTGCCCGCCCAGCGTCATCATGTAAGGCACCGTGTTAATGTCGATGGGCTGGTACTCATGGGCGATTTTGCGGCCGATGTAGCCAATCTCCAAGCTGACCGTGCGGTTTAACTGGCGCTGAATGGTGAAGTCGAATGCGTCAGAGGAATTGGGCCGGAAATTGGGATCCAAGGATTGGCCAGGGCCGGCCGCAACCTGATTGTAGCCAGGATAGTACGGTTGGGGCAGGGTCGGGCTGCCGGGTGGGATTGGGGCATTCAGGCCATCGTAACCACTTGCCGTCGCTCCAACGCGAAAGGCGTTGGAAGCGGTGGCTGTGCCCGATGCGCCGCACGTCCCATTCATCAGATTGTTGACGCACTGCACGGGTTGGATGATGCCCGGGGCTAGCAGCGGCACAATTATCAGGTCCACCCCGTTCAAGCGGCCGTAGACGCGGCCATACCCGCCGCGAATGACCGTGTCCTCATGGCCGAAGATCCTGCCCATCAGCGAATCGCTGTCGAAGCGAGGGTTCCAGGCCGCAGCAATACGCGGGGCGAATTCGCCGTAGAACGGGTTGTAGGGGTACTTCTCTCCGTTCGCGGTATTGCCTACCAGGGCAAAGCCGATTTCGGGGTTGTACACCTGGCCCTGCAGTGCAGCAGCCTTGCGTTGCGCCAGGTAGGACAGGGCACCGATAGGCTGGTCGGCTTGATCTACCAGCTCCACCTGCTGGCCATTCTGCTCAACCGGCGGCATCTCCAGCGTCCAGCCCAATCCGTAGGTCAGGGTGAACGTCGGCTTCATGTGCCAGGTGTCGCTGAAGTAGACGTTGTAATAAGGGATGGTGCTCTTGGCATAGGCCGGTGTCCCGATAGGTTGCAAAGCCAGCGAAGCGCCGCTACGCGTATAGGCGACCTCCGAGGCGGAAACTATGCCCAGCGTTGCTGCAACCAGGGCGCCGCAGTTTGAGATGTCCGGGGTTCCGGGCACAGTTTGTACGCTGCAGAGCGGGAAGTCAGTTGAGTACCCGGGATAGGATGCGAGTAGTGATCCGGAGGTTCCGTAACCCAGGTCATACACGGGCTGGTTGTTGATGGTGCCGCCGTTATCGGTGCGTTGATGCCAATTGAAATTGTGCTGATACATACCGCCAAACTGGAACAGATGGTTGCCCTTCAGTAGAGACAGATCGTCGCGAATCATATTATCTTTTCCATCCCAGAAACGGGTGCGGGTATTTTGATTGTCCACGTCGTAGGGGGCGAGACTTTCAAGTTCGCCTCCACCCTGCCCGGCTTCGATTTCGAGCGCTCCTCCTAAGCCTGGTAACTGAGGAATGTCCCCCTTCCGGGCATATGCCCACCAGTTACGCAAGAAGCTGTAGTGGATGTCGTTGGTCGTGTTCGAGGTGATATTGCTGGTGAGCGAAGCTACCAGGTACCACGGTCGCATCGGCTTACTGGACAGGCTGGTTGGCACGCCCAGTGTATCGCCGGGAAAGAAGCCACCGATATCCACCTGGTCATCTGTGGCATAGTTCAGGTGGTAATAACGATAGCTGGTCATGAAATGCTGTTTTGCCGAAAAATCGTGGTCTACTCGCGCCACCGCGAATCTGCTGGTAGTTGGCAGAGAAAGATTGGCGGCAAACGGTAGAATGTTCGCACCGTCGCAAAGGCCCAAAGCGCACGAAGTGGAGTTTGATTGCGGCATCCAGGTGTTCCAAATCTGGCCTACAGATGGATTCAACCCCAGGTTACGCGGGTCGCAGACGCCTCCCGGACAAGTGTTCGGCTGGTAGGTGATGCCGTTGAAGGTCACCGGGGCCGGATTCAGGTTGTAAATGGTGCCCGTCACGGGATCCGTCACCAACCCCAGGCGCAGGGCCGGCGATGGCGTGTCGCGAGAGTAGGTCTCGACATTGGGCCACTTGAAGCCTTCGTAATTGAAAAAGAAGTAGGTCCTACCGCCGAGAATATCCTTCGGAACGAGTGGGCCGCCAATCGCTCCGCCGAAGCGGCTGTAATGGTAGTCGGGAAGTGGAACGTTGTCGTAGTCGTTCTGGAAGCTATTGGCGGACCATTTGTTGTCCTTGTAAAATTCGTAAGCCGTGCCATGGAAGGAGTTGGTTCCACGTTTGGTGACCACCTTAATTTCAGCGCCGGCGGAGCTATTGAAATCGGCGGTCTGGCCGCTAGTGTTCACCTTAAACTCCTCAACGCTGTCCTGCGGAGTCGGCATTGTACCCGAGGGTCCGCTAACCGCCTGATTCTGCCCAGCAACGCCTCCGGTCGGGTCGCCGACGCTGAGGTTGGGAACGTATATTCCCCCCGAGCCATCCATATCGTTGCTGTTGTTGCCGCCGTCGAGCGAGAAATAGCTTTGATCGAGAACGGCCCCGGCAACGCTGCCATCCGTGGCCACGCCCGGCTGCAGACTGATGAAAGTGTTGACGTCGCGGCCGAGACTGGGCAGGAAGTTCACGAGGTCACCCGAGATAGTGTTGCCCACGGTGGCATTCATGGTCTGCAATTCAGTGCCAGTAGCTTGTACCTCGACGACTACATTCGCGGCACCCACTTGCAGAGTGAGATTGAGGGTCACAGCCGCTCCGATTTTTACCTCCTGGTTTTCGGTCCTGGTTGTGGCGAATCCCGCCTTGTTGAGCGCGACGTTATACACACCGGGGGACACATCCACGAAGATGTACCGGCCATCTTTGTTCGTGGCCGTGGTTCGAACCACATTGGTCGCGACATCGGTCAGAGTAACTGTTGCGCCGGCCACCACCGCATTCGATGGGTCAGTCACTAAGCCGGCAACCGTGCCGGATGAGGCTGATTGTGACCAAACGGGCAGGGCACCGCCCATACAAACCACCAACAGCAGAACCAAGGCTAACTTAGCGCCACGCATATGCATCGCTTCCTCCTAACCTGGATGGACACGGATTTCTTTTGACATCGAGAACGAGAGCTGTTGGAACATGAGTTATTGAGCGTCAAGAAACAGCCGGATCGGTGAGCAACATCCAAGTTGCCACTTTCCGGATCAAACGCTGGACTTGGGACAAATAATCCGGTTTCCGTGACCAAGCGGGGCAATAGCTAGCGCCGCTGCCCCGTTTAGCTCCGCTGTATAGACGCGTTCTGATGGTGGGTTTTTGCTTTTCCTACAAGAAGCTGTAGGGATAGCTTCCGGAATACCAACTCCTATAGCCAAAAAAAAGCGGACGTCGCCGACCGGAGATCTATCCCCACTTGCTGCGTGCGGCGGAGTTAAGTATGAGGATTGTTGGGGATGTCGTTGACGCAGGTCGCCACAACGTGCTTCTTTGTTCGGGCGAAACAGGACACCGCTGCAATCGTGCCGACGCCAAAAACCAGCGCGAGCCGCCTAGACGAGGTCGCGCAAAGTGACCACGGCGGTTTGCCTCTTTCCGTTGGACTCGAGCAAGAGTGTAATTCTCTTTCCTACAGGATCACGCCGGATCTTATCCCGGACCTCAGGCAAGATCAGTTTGTCGGTGGAAACTCCATCAATCGCCAGGATGGATTCGCCTCGCTTAATGCCCGCCTCGTCAGCGGGGCCACCCGCGATGACATCAACGACGGTGAAGTGTTCTCCATCCTGTCCCATCCACATCCCAGCGCGATCATAACTGTCCCGTCGACCGTAGCGCTTGTTCTTTTCGAAGATGAGGCGATTGCGCGAATAATCCACCGTGAGATCGAATTGTGACAGGACATCTGGTCCGATCAGCCCTGCCATCGCTGAGGATGTGGTCAAGCCTGTCTTCTGTGTCGAGAGCCTTATGACGAGATCATGCACTACAACCTCACCGATTCTTAGTTCCTTGGCCCTTGCCAGCAGGGAACGGACTGGGCCGCCGATGCCCCAGCCGGTAACGCCCTCTAACTTTGCGTCATATTTCTCTTCAAGATGGTTCTGATCGACAAAAGGTGCGTAGGCGAGTAGCGAAGATCGAGCTCCAGTGTCAATGCCAAACTTCCCCCGGACTCCATCGAGCTCAGCATCAACAACTGGTATCTGCCGGGGCCGATCGAAGTGGACAATCACTCCAGATCCTCGATAGTTGAACTTGTCAGGTCGAGTGAATGTCAAGACCATGTGAATGTAATCGTGCTTTACAACGACTTGCTGAAAAAGGTCCAACCCGACAATGCCATCAACGGGCTCCTTGCCAA
This sequence comes from Candidatus Sulfotelmatobacter sp., assembly GCA_035486795.1. Lineage (GTDB taxonomy): Bacteria > Acidobacteriota > Terriglobia > Terriglobales > Acidobacteriaceae > Sulfotelmatobacter. Next base: position 10,028 of record DATHMS010000152.1, read on the forward strand.
AGACGTTGCCTGAACCAACATCGGGAAGAACCGTGGCTTCAATATCGTCAAACTCAAGGTCGCCGAGTTGGACCTTCGCAATTTGCGTCTGGCCGGTGCGCACCTTCTTTTCTCCTACACCGTTCTCCTGCCCAGCATCTTTGACTTGCAACCCGAGTCTTTGTGCGACATCATCAACGATCGCGAAATCACTATTACCCGTGTCCAGAATAAGGTGAAATGGTCCCCGACCATTGAGCTGGACTTCGACAAAGACCCGGTTGTCGATCAACTCGAAGGCTAACTCTGTCGTCGTCTTACCACCGGCGATGGAGAACCTGGACTCAGCTTGTGACGGCGTGCCAAGAAAGGCGCCCGACAAGAGAGCAAGCGCAAGGTATGTCTGTTTGTTTCTGCTCAGGAGCTTCATACGATATTAATACGCCTTGTTAGCTAGCTAGGGCTTTTTGCAGCTGAGCTCCTAGCCTGATCGCACCATTCCGGTGCGATCTAAGGAGAAACTTACGTCCGTTATTTGCAAGGCCTGCTACTGTTTTTGGTTCGGCGGATCTTTTTTCTCCACCTGTTTCCTCTGCGCGTCTTCAGTCCATGGCGGAACAACCCCGACGAATCGCGCGTAAGCGATCGATTGTCCCAAGTGCTCGGCAGCATGACGAACAATAAAGAGCAGAATGCCGCGTTGGGTGTTCTTTCCGCCAAACCAGTCCAGGCTCTTGTCCAGATCGGTGTCGGGCATGGCAGTGATTGCCTTGCGGGCGTGGGCGAACGAATCTTTCAGGATGGCGATGACCTTCGCTTTGTCAGTCGTCGATTTCTCAAGTCCTTTCAGATCCAGCCCAGAAGGCGGAGGGGTTCCAACGAGTTTGTAGAGGTTGTAGTTAGCAGCGGCGACGTGCAGAAAGACTTCGGCAAAGGAACGTACATCGGCAGCCGGCCGCCAAGTATATTTCTCTGACGGGATGGCTTCCGCGAGGCGAGTGAACTTGTCTTCCTGGACGATGACTTCAGACAATATCTCAGAGCGATATCCCGTGACTCCGGGCGTGCCATCCTTGTAGGGATTCACTTGAGCGGTGACACGAACTCCGCCAGCCACGAGCAAGAGCAAACCGATTGCTGGGAAGAAGCGTTTCATGGAGGCCTTCCTTTTTTGAGTCAAATGAGTATAACCGCACGAATGGTCTTGTCTGACGTCAACAGTTCCACTCCATATTTTCCTCCCGCGGAACCTTGGCGGATCAAATGATTATCGAGTCTCTCAGTTTCTAGAAATAAGTCCAACGCGGTACTTTCTGACGGAGCAAGAGAATCGAGGTCCGCCTCAATGGTTCTACGTCGAACTGCAGCGATGACGTGATTTAGGAACTCACTCTGTTGGTCCAAGGGGCTACGACCACCGAGAGCTTCAGCTATGACGGCGTCGCCAATAGAGTTTACTGGGGATGAGCCGGTATAACCATAACCAATCTAACGGGCTGACTTCGGCGCCGAACAGGCACCACACGCATTGCGTGAATGGCAATGCACTGCCTGGTGCGAGCGCGAAGGTGTATCCGTGGGACTCTAGGCGGCGGCTGACCCTTTGCGCGCTGGCCCTCGTTATATTTGCCTGTTTCGGACTGGCGGGTTGCGGCACGCCGAGTTCGTCCCCTGGAAAAGAATCCGCGCCGACGATCACCTCCTTTACCGCGGCTCCGACAAGCATAAACTCCGGCACAAGCAGCACGCTTAGTTGGGCGGCAGCGGGGGCGACGAGCATTGCCATTACCCCGGGCACATTCACCTCCACATCGTCGAGCGGTTCAACCAGCATGACCCCAACAGCGACGACCACCTACACTCTGACCGCAACCAACGCCGCGGGCTCGACCACGTCAACGTTAATCGTCACCGTAAACGGAGTGAGCAAACCAGTGATCAGCTCCTTTACGGCGAGCCCCACCAGTATTAGCTCGAGTTCAAGCAGCACGCTGGGTTGGGCGACAACCGGAGCGACCAGCCTTGCGATTACTCCGGGAACATACACTTCCACATCCGCGAGTGGGTCAACGAGCGTGAGCCCGACGGCAACGACCACTTACACGCTGACTGCGACAAATAGCGTCGGCTCGACGACGGCTACAGCAAAGGTGATTGTAACGGCGGCCGGCGGTCCATTGACGATAACAACCACTTCGTGCCCAGGCGGAACACAAGGCAAGGCGTACGCAGGCTGCACAATAGTCGCTAGCGGTGGCGCTCCCCCTTACGCATATTCCGTGAGCGTTAATTCCAGCTTTCCTCCGATACCTGAGGGGATGTCTCTCAATGCAGCCACGGGGATCATCAGCAGTTCACTGATCGGCGGTCAAGGCACCTACACGCCTGAATTTGTAGTTACGGACTCGACTAGCGCGCAGGCGACTCAGAACATCGGCATCGCCATCAGCGGGAATAACGCTTTTCTCGCAAACATCTTTCCGTCAACTTCTATCTTTCATCATCGAGTCGACGCAGCCACCACAAGCTTGCCCGTGGATACCTCTCCCGCAGCGCCCATGTATAGTGGCTATTTGTCAGCGACAGTGAAGCCATTCTTCGGGAACAATTCAAATGCTCCCTTTCCGAATGGAATACCGGCCATTGAAGTTCCTTACAACGAGGCAGACGTCTCGGTTACAACCACCGTATATCAATCCTACTTCACCTCTGGTCCAATTCCAGAGAATGCTCCGGTGGAAGGCACCGGCAACTCGACAGGAGACAGACACGTTCTCGTCTACCTGGAGGCAGGCGATGGAAACGACCCTGCTCTCTACGAGATGTGGCAGGGAATATACAAAGACGGTCCCTGGACCGATTCCTCGAACGCGCTTTGGGTCGACGTATCTTCGAATAACCTGACTCCGCAAGGGGACGGGACTTCCGATGCCGCGGGACTTCCGGTCGCGCCGCTGCTTGCTAATGCTGACGAGGTAATCGGCGCGGGCACCCCCAGCGCTCCAAGCGGCACCATTCAGCATCCCATCCGATTCACACTCAACCATATGTTGAACTACTGGGTCTGGCCGGCTACGGAAACAGCAGGCGTGGGGAGTTGCACGGAGACGGGAGGAAGTTCGATTCCCGTCGAATCGCTCATTTCGCAATCTTCTCCTCCCGCAAGCTGCACCATGTCCGGACCCGCCGGCGAGATCTATCGACTCAAGGCTTCCGTCGCGACTCCCTCTTGTGCCTCCACGAGTCCACAAGCGGCCATTATCATCACTGGGTTCCGGAACTACGGCATCATCCTGGCCGATAATGGAGACAGCGGTGGGCTCATCGGCACACCCGACGCTCGCTGGAACGATACCGATCTTGAGTGCATTACGAATCTTACCTTATCGGACTTCGAGCCGGTGAACGTGTCGAGCCTCATCGTCAGTAACGACAGCGGGGCTACCAGCCATTAATCAAACGGCGTGTTAGAGGTAGTTCGTCCCACACTGCCTCACACATCCACCCTCCATCACTTTCTGCATCGATAGCCGTATCACACAGCGTTCCGGATTCGCTACACCGCCTGCATTCATGCCCAGAACAATTCAATATTGGGTTTTCCAGTAAACTGGGTATCTGTGAGGGATCGCCACTTGCACAAATTCAGGTCGCGTTTGCACGGGAGTTTCATCGCACTCTTTCTTCTCTTACTTGCGGGGTCGGCCGTTGCCCAATCGGTTCCTGCGCAACTGATGAACGGCCTGAAATGGCGACTTATTGGCCCATTTCGTGGAGGTCGAGTGGTTGCCGTCGCAGGTGTGACGGGCGACTCGACAACTTTTTATTTCGGCGCGGTCAACGGCGGCGTCTGGAAAACCACCGATGCTGGAACTGTCTGGAGACCGATCTTTGACAAACAGCCGGTGGCTTCGATCGGGGCGATCGCGGTGGCGCCGTCTGATCCCAAGACGATCTACGCGGGCACTGGCGAGTCGGATATTCGCTCCGACTTGTCTTCGGGCGATGGCGTTTACAAATCCACTGATGGTGGCTCAACCTGGATGCACGTGGGCTTGGAGGATGCCCGCCAAATCAGCCGAATCGTGGTTGATCCGCGAGATCCGAGAGTGGTCTACGTGGGTGCTCTCGGTCACGCGTATGGGCCAAACGAGCAACGTGGGGTTTACAAATCCGTAGATGGAGGCACCCATTGGGACAAAGTCCTGGATGAAGGATCTGAAATTGGTATTTCAGACCTGGCGATCTGTCCGGGTAACCCCCAGGTGTTGTTTGCCGGCACATGGAATACGCATCGGCCTCCCTGGAGTACCTATGCTCCTATCGATGGACCCGGCGGCAGCCTCTACCGCTCTCGAGATGCGGGCAAGACGTGGTCTCACCTCAACAAAGGTCTGCCTGACGGAGACTGGGGACGCATCGGAGTCGACGTTGCGCCAGATGGTAAACGCGTTTATGCACTCATCCAGGCAAAGAAGGCGGGTTTATACCGTTCCGACGACGGTGGCGATACTTGGACTTTGGTGAACGCAGACGCTCGTCTCACCAGCCGCGCCTGGTACTTCAACAGCATCACCCTCGACGGGCAGAATCCTGATGTGATCTACATTCCGAACGTCGCTCTTTATCGATCAACTGACGGAGGAAAAACAATTTCAGTTCTCCGGGGCGCACCCGGCGGCGACGATTACCACCAGATCTGGATCGATCCGAAGAATTCCGGCAGCATGGTTCTCGGAACGGATCAGGGTACGACAGTGAGCCTCGACCGCGGCCAGACCTGGAGCACATGGTACAACCAGCCCACCGCACAGCTTTACCATGTCATCACTGACAATCAATTTCCTTACATCGTATACGGCGCGCAACAAGACAGCGGAAGCGCTGCCGTCCCCAACCGCACTGATCATGGCCAGATCACTCCACGTGATTGGTTTCCCGCTGGCGACAGCGAGAGCGGATACATGGCGCCGGATCCCAAGGATCCGAACATCATCTATCTGAGTGGAACTTACGGGACCGTAGACCGTTACAACAGGCGGACTGGACTCAGCCAGGATGTCACTCCCTGGCCGGTACCGACATTTGGTTCCGAGATCAATCAGCGCAGATATAGAGACCCTTGGACGCCGGTTCTCGTTTTCTCCCCGGCTGACTCCACAACGCTCTACCTCGGGACGCAGTATGTGATGAAAACCATTGACGGTGGCCTGCACTGGCAGACCATTAGCCCCGATCTCACGGGAGCGGCACAGCAGCCGAGAGAAAAGGTGGAAGGAGCAGCGACGAACGAGAACGCGAAACAACGAGGCTACGGCGTAGTGTTCACCATTGCAGCATCCGCTCTAAGCCGCGATACGATCTGGGCTGGAAGCGATACCGGATTAATTCATCTCACGCGCGATGGCGGGAAAACCTGGAAGGATGTCACGCCCGCTGGCCTGACAGCGTGGAGCAAGATCTCGCTGATCGAAGCTTCACATTTTGATCCCGCCGTTGCTTACGCCGCTGTGGATCGCAGCCGGCTCGACGATCAGACACCCTATCTCTATCGAACCCGCGACTATGGCGCTACCTGGCAACTGATCACCAGCGGGATTGCGGCACACGCTTTCATGCGAGGCGTTCGCGAAGACACTGAGAAAAAGGGACTGCTCTTTGCCGGGACTGAATTGGGGGTTTATGTCTCATTCGACGACGGCGGCAATTGGCAACCTTTGCAACTTAATCTGCCGGTGACTTCCGTCCGCGATCTCGCGATCCACGGCGATGATCTGGTAGCGGCAACGCACGGCCGATCTTTCTGGATTCTGGACAACATCACGCCGCTTCGCCAGGCATTCGATGCCGAGAAGGATCATGCATTCTGGCTTTACCATCCGGCGCGAGCATTTCGCATCGATAACGACTCCTTTCCAGGCACTCCACTTCCGCCGGAGGAACCGACGGCCGAAAACCCGGCTGCGGGCGCCGTCATTGACTACTTCCTCAAGTCTTCCGCCAGCGCCGTCTCGCTGGAAATTATCGATGCGCAACAGAAACTCGTCCACAGATTCTCATCGGAAGACAAACATCAGGAAAATCACCCGCCACTTGCCATTGCCGAACGTTGGTTCCCCAAGCCGGAAGTCCTCGAAACTAATCCTGGGATGCATCGCTTTGTCTGGGATCTTAGTTGGAAAAACTCAGGAGGACCGAGCGTGGATGAAGAATCGGAATACAGCAATCCGAGCGGGCCTAGGGCAGTGCCTGGGATCTACACAGTCAAACTAATGGTTGACGGAAAGACGCAGACTCAGCCTTTGGAAGTCATTATGGACCCCCGTTCCCAGGCTACTCTCGAGGTGCTCCACCAGCAGTTGCAACTTGGCCAGCAGATATTCGCTGAAACCAGAGAGGCGCAGCGCGCTCTCGCTGAGATCGCGTCGCTACGAAAAAACCTTGCCGATCTGGAGCAGAAGGTGGGCGAGAAAGATTCGGCTATCAAGTCAGTGCTGGTGGATGCTCAAGCTGACATTTTAAAGATAGAAACCAGGCCCGGCCCCACTCCGGGGCAGACCTCAGGTCTGAAGGAAGCATTCGCCGATATGGCATTGGCACTGCATGTTGTTGAAGGTGGGGATCGCGCCGTGCCGTCGCAGGCAATTGCCGTTTACAACGAGACTGACCAGCGCGTCAAAGCGGGCATCGAGGAGTGGAACGTGTTCAAGACAATTAAACTTCGGCGGCTTAATCAGAAGTTGTCTGAAGCAAATCTCGCTCCCATCGCAATCTCGGAAATTGAACAGGAAGTCCAATTTCTAATGTCACGGTGAAACGTCTGTCGCCCGCCAAGCCGTGGCAAATTCCTTTTGGGGCCTACTGCTCAATGGTTGTCTCCGACTTGGGCGGTTTCTGCGTTACTTGCTGCGGGCTCGGCAATTGCGAACGATCCCAGCCGCCACCCAGGGCCTCCACCAGTGCGACCGCAGAGGTCATCTGTTGCATCTGAAGACTGGTTAGGGTCTGCTGGTCTGCCAGCAGAGTGGTCTGGGCAATCAGCACGTCAAGGTAGGGATCGACACCGGTGTCGTATCGCGCTTGTTCGAGCTTGAGGTCGATTTGCGCGGAATCTACCGCCTGCTGTTCTTGCTGAATTTCCTTGGACAAGATGCGGACCTCCGCAAGACCATCTTCCACCTGTTGAAAAGCCGTAAGCACGGTCTGGCGGTATCCGGCAAGATCGGCGTTGTAGGTTGCTACGAATTGTTGGACGGTGGCACGGCGCAAACCAGCATCGAAGATGGTTTCAGGGATCGAGGCGCCAATGGACCAGAACCGGCTCGGCCACGACAGCCAATTATGGAAGGCGGAACTTTCGAAGCCGCCTGCAGCAGTCAAAGTCAGGTTGGGATAGTAGGCCGCGTAAGCGATGCCGACTGCTGCGTTAGCTTCGGCCATTGTGCGCTCGGCGGCGGCGACGTCAGGCCGGCGCTCGAGCAGCTCCGAAGGCATTCCGACCGGGATCGGCGGCGGGGCAACCGTCATCGGCTTCGCGGGAATAGAGAAGTCGGAGGCGACCTTGCCCAGGAGTAAGGCGATCGCGTGCTCAAACTGGGCTCGCGCGATTCCTACATTGGTTGCGCCCGCCTGCGCACTTCGCAGCGTGGCTTCAGCTTCGACCACCGAGATCTCGTCGTCGATGCCGGCTTCATAAAGCGCACGAGTCAGGTCGTAGGCTGCTTGGTCCGCCTCGACAGTGTCGTCAAAGATTTTTTGCAGTTGGTCCTGGCCGCGAATCTGGAAAAAAAACTCCGCCAGGCTGGCCTGCTCGGTGAGACGCTCGTTCTCTAGATCGGCCGCGCTGACTTGGGCCGCGTACTGGGCTTGGCGCACGGTATTTCGAACTTTGCCAAAAAGGTCGGGCTCCCAGGACGCTTCAAGCGGCAGAGAATAGACGGTACTTTGCAGTTGTTTGGCAGCAGTGCCCGTGCCGGAGGTATTGACGGGAGCCGTGTTGAGGTTCCCCGATGTTCGCGAGCGGTTGAACGAGGGCGCGACCGACAGCGTGGGAAAATATTGCGAACGAGCCTCGCGCACCACAGCGCGGGCTTCCATGAAGTTCTCGAAGAATTGTTTGATGTTCTGGTTGTTGATATCCAATTGGTCCTCAAGCGCGTTCAGCTCGGGGTCGTTGAAGATCTCCCACCACTTGCCACGCAGCTTTGTATCCGCGGGCTGCGCAGGCGCCCAGAGCCCGGCTTCCTGAGACTGGGTGGGTGATTCCTTGTAAACAGCAGCGGGAGCCTGCGGTGGTGAAGGTGGATGGTACTTTGGACCGACTACGCAACCTGCCAACAGCAACAACAGCGCGGTCGGACACATCTGGATGATGCCGTCCCCTAGTTTTCCCGTGAGTATCTTCATAACGTTTCTGCTTAACCAACGGTTCATTTCAGTACAGCGTGTTACAGGGTTTCCGGAGCTAGAGAAGGCTGGCGTGCCTTTCTGCTCTCAAACCACAGCCGCAACCGGTCGAACTCCAAATAGACGACTGGCGTGGTATAAAGCGTCAACAGCTGGCTCAAGATCAGCCCCCCCACTATCGTGATGCCTAGAGGCCGGCGGAGCTCAAATCCAGTACCCTTCCCCAGCGCCAACGGCAAGGCGCCCAATAACGCAGCCATCGTCGTCATCAGGATCGGGCGGAAGCGCAACATGCATGCTTCAAAAATGGCGTCGATAGGCTTCTTTCCTTCCTCTCGTTCTACTTGAAGAGCGAAATCGATCATCATGATGGCGTTCTTTTTTACGATTCCAATCAACAGCACAATGCCAATGATGGAGATAATGTTCAAATCCTGTTTAAAGAGCAGCAGGGCCAGCATCGCGCCCACACTCGCCGACGGCAGCGAGGAAATGATGGTCCAGGGATGGACCAGGCTTTCGTACAGAATGCCGAGAATGATGTACACGGCCAGCAGTGCGGTCGCGATCAGCCATGGCTCGGTGCCCAGAGATTGCTGATAGGCCTGCAGAGTGCCAGCATAAAAACCTTGCAACGTGGAAGGCGTGCCCAGCCGTTTCTGCATCTGGCTGATGGCTAAAGTGGCATCGCTCAAAGATACATTCGGTCCCAGGTTAAAAGACACCGTGACCGAGGGGAACAATCCCGTGTGGTTAATGGCCAAGGGTGTGGTATTGGCTTGGCCGTTGGCCACCGTAAGCAGCGGAATATTGCCGCTGCTGGACTGAAGGTAGATGTCTTTCAATCCTTCCGGGCTTTGCCAGTATTGCGGGGCCACTTCCAGCACCACGTAGTACTGATTCAACTGCGTGTAGATGATGGACACTTCCGACTGGCCGAATGCACCGTACAGCGTTGAGTCCAGCGATTGCGCGGTAATCCCGAGCTTGGCCGCCGTGACCCGGTCATAGTTCATCACCTCATCAAGGCCGCCATTCTGTTGGTCCGAACTCACATCCTGCAGGCCGGGCAGGTGTTGCATTGCACCCAGTATGATCGGCGCCCACTTAGAAAGATCCTTCACATTGTCGGATTGAAGTGTGTACTGGTACATCGCATTGCTGGAACGGCCGCCGATGCGCAGATCCTGGACCGCCTGAAGGAACGAGGAAGCCACGGGCAAACGGTTCAGTTTTGGGCGCAGACGGTCGATGATCTGGGTGGCGCTCACCTTGCGTTCCGCCAGCGGCTTGAGCGCAACGTAAAGAGAACCGGTATTAGTAGCTCCGCCGCCACCGGTGAATGCAATGACGTTGGCGACGGCAGGATCACTCTTGATGACTGCGCCAATCTGCCGGATGGAGTTGTCCATCGCCGGAAAGGATGAATCCTGCGGCCCGCGGACGCTGCCGGTGATCGCTCCTGTATCCTCCACCGGGAAGAAACCCTTGGGGATCTTGAAACCCACCACCACATTCAGCGCGATGGTGACGAAGAGTACGACGAGCGTGAGGGTCGGATGTTCGAGCACCCAATGCAGGCTGCCGCGATACAACGACAGCACCCAGTCAAAGAACTTTTCGCTGGCCATGTAGATGCGTCCGTGTTTTTCATCGCGTTCGCTCTTCAACAGGTAGGCGCACATCATCGGCGTCGTGGTCAGGGAGATGATCATCGACACGAAGACTGCCGTCGAGAGAGTGACGGCAAACTCGCGGAAGAGGCGGCCCACGATTCCGCCCATCATCAGAAGAGGAATAAAAACGGCGATCAGCGAAATACTGATGGTGAAGACGGTGAAGCCGATTTCTTCCGCACCTTTCAGGGCGGCGGCGAAGGGCCTCATGCCGTCTTCCAGATGGCGCGCGATATTCTCCATCACCACGATGGCATCGTCGACCACAAATCCCGTGGCAATGGTCATGGCCATCAGTGAAAGGTTGTCAAGGCTATATCCGAACATGTACATGACTGCGAAGGTACCCACCAGCGAGACTGGCACGGCGACAGCGGGAATAAGGGTCGCGCGGCCGTTGCGCAGGAAAACAAACACCACAACGATGACCAGGCCAATGGAAATGAGCAGCGTCCTCTCCACGTCACTGACCGAGGCGCGGATAGTTGTGGTGCGGTCAAGAACGATCGTGGTGTCGATGCCGAACGGGATGGATGCTTGAATAGCCGGAAGTTGAGCGGTTATGCGGTCGACTGTGGCAATGATGTTCGCGCCGGGCTGGCGGAAGATGATGACCGTAACCGAGCGCTTTCCGTTCAGGTAGCCGGCGGCACGGACGTTCTGCACAGAGTCTGTGACCTGGGCTACGTCGGACAAGCGGACCGCCGCGCCATTGCTATAGCCGACGATGAGAGGCTTGTAGTCCGCGGCGTGCGAGATCTGGTCGTTGGCCAGTATGTCCGCGGTCACCACACCGTCAGTGATTTGGCCCTTCGCCAGGTCGGAGTTCTGCAAACTCAGCACCGATTGCAAGTTCGCGAGGGTAAGTCCATAGCTGGCCAATTGCGCGGGATTCGCGTCCACGCGCACGGAGGGCAACGCGCCGCCTCCGACCGTGACCTGGCCTACGCCCTGTATCTGCGACAACTTCTGTGCGAGGACGGTGGAGGCTTCGTCATAAAGTTTATCGGGACCGTACTTGTCGGAGGTCAGACCGAGAATCATGATCGGCGAATCGGCCGGATTGACCTTCCGATAAGTCGGGTTGCCCGGCAGGTTGGCGGGCAGATAGGTTCGAGCCGCATTGATGGCGGCCTCCACATCGCGCGCCGCGCCATCAATGTCGCGACTGAGGTCGAACTGAATGGTAATCGATGTGCTGCCGAGCGTGCTGGAGGAGGTCATCTCCGTGACCCCCGCGATATGACCAAACTGCCGCTCCAGGGGCGTAGCGACGGAGGACGCCATGATCTCGGCGCTGCCCCCTGGCAAGCTCGCACTGACTGAAATGGTCGGAAAGTCGACTTCCGGCAAGGGCGCTACCGGCAGCACCTCAAACCCGATTGCCCCGGCGAGGGCAACCGCCACAGTGAGCAGCGTGGTAGCCACTGGGCGCCGAATGAAGGGTTCGGAGATGTTCATTGCGGGTCCGCCTGTTCTGCGTTCCCGGTTTCCTGCTGTTTCGATTTCTGCCCAAAGCGCTCTGCCAGATTGTCAAAAAAGATGTAAATGACGGGTGTGGTGTAGAGCGTAAGTGCCTGGCTGAGCAGCAATCCGCCCACCATCGCGATGCCCAATGGCCGGCGCAACTCGGAACCGAAACCAGTTCCAAGCGCCAGCGGCAGTCCACCCAGCAGCGCGGCCATGGTGGTCATCATGATGGGGCGGAAGCGCAGCAGGCAGGCCTCGTAAATGGCATCTGTCGCGTTCTTGCCGTGTTTCCGTTCACCTTCGAGCGCGAAATCGACCATCATGATGCCGTTCTTCTTTACGATGCCGATCAGCAAGACGATGCCGATGATCGCCACCACGCTCAAATCCTGATGAAAGAGAATCAGCGCGAGGAACGCACCTACGCCCGCCGACGGCAGTGTGGAGAGAATCGTGATGGGGTGGATAAAGCTTTCATACAAAACCCCAAGCACGATGTACACCGTGACCAGCGCGGCAAGAATGAGTAAAGGCTCATTGGCCAGCGAATTTGTGAAGGATGCCGCCGTGCCTTGAAAACCGGCCTGCAGACTCGCAGGCATGTGCATATCTTTCTGCACTGTATCGACCGCGGTAATGGCCTCGCCCAGCGCGGCGTTCGGCGCCAGATTGAACGATACCGTGATAGCCGGAAATTGACCCTGGTGGTTGATGGAAAGCGCTTCCGTCGTGTTCTCAAAGTGCGCGAAAGCGCTCAGGGGCACAGCATTGCTCATAGCTGAACTGGTGGAGCCCGCGGAATTCGCTCCGTTATTCGATGTTGAAGACGCGGTCGGCGAGAGCGCGTTCGCAGGAGGGGAAAGGGTATTTGCCGACGGCGTGTAGAGCGCTGAAGCCGTCAACGCGTTTGAGCCTGCGGAGGATGCACCGGAGGACGCGAATGAGGAAGAGGCGCCAGCACCAGTCGCTCCGGCAGACGCATTGGATTGAATGTAGAGATGGTTCAACTTGTTTGGATCCAGCTGAAACTGCGGCTCACTTTCGAGCACCACGTGGTACTGATTCACCTGGGTGTACATGGTGTTAATCTGCCGCTGGCCGAATGCGTCATACAGTGTGTTATCGATGGTTGTCGGCGCAATGCCGAATCGCGAAGCCGTGACCCGGTCAATCACCAGAGATACAGCCAGCCCACCCATTTGCTGATCGGTAGCGACATCTTCCAGCTCCGGCAGCTGTTTCAAGCGACTGACGAAGCGGTTGGTCCAGTCATTTAGCTCACCTGCATCCGGGTCTTCGAGCGTGTACTGGTATTGCGTGCGGCTCACGCGATCGTCCACGGTAATGTTCTGCACCGGTTGCATGAACAGCTGTATGCCCTGAACCTGGTCCAGTTTTGAACTGAGCCGGCGAATTACGTCGGAAGCATTCAACTTGCGCTGGTCCAGCGGCTTTAGATTGATCGACATTCGGCCGCTATTCGTAGTTGTATTGGTCCCGTCTGCGCCGATAAACGACGAGAGGCTTTCCACTGCTGGGTCATCCAGAATTACTCTTGCCAACTCCTGCTGCTTCGCCGCCATGGCCTTAGATCCAATCGCCGGTGGCGCTTGCGATATGCCCTGGATGACGCCCGTGTCTTGCACCGGGAAAAATCCTTTCGGGATGATGATGTAAAGGAAGATCGTAAGCATCAGTGTTGCCAGTGCGACCAACAGGGTAATGGTCTGGAAGCGAAGGACAAACTTCAACGTCCGGCCATAAAACGCGATCATCCCCTCGAAAGCACGCTCCGTAGCGCGGTAGATGCGCCCTTGTTGCTCCTTGGGCTGGTGTCGCAAGATTCGCGCGCTCATCATGGGCGTGAGCGTGAGCGAGACTACTGCCGAAACGACGATCGTGACCGCAAGGGTGACGGCAAATTCGCGAAACAGGCGCCCCACCACGTCGCCCATGAATAACAGCGGGATCAGTACGGCGATCAGTGACACCGTCAGCGAGAGAATGGTGAAGCCGATCTGCTCCGCACCCTTGAGGGCCGCTTCCATCGGTGGATCGCCCTCTTCAATGTAGCGCGCGATGTTTTCTATCATCACGATGGCATCGTCCACCACGAAGCCGGTGGAGATGGTTAGCGCCATCAGCGACAAGTTATCCAGGCTGTAACCCAATATGTACATCGCCGCGAAGGTACCGATCAGTGACAGTGGCACAGCGACGCTAGGGATGATGGTGGCGTAGAGGCTTCGCAAGAAGAGGAAGATGACCAGAACGACGAGTCCGACCGTCAACAGTAATTCGAACTCAACGTCGGAAACCGATGCTTTGATGGCGGTTGTAAGGTCGGTAAGCGTGGTCACCTGAATGCCCGCGGGCAGATTTGCCTCAAGCTGAGGCATGAGTTGCTTAATGCTCTTGACCACGCTGATGGTGTTGGCCCCGGGCTGGCGTTGGACGTTCAGAATCACGGCTGGGGTCTGGTTCATCCATGCGGCCTGATTGTTGTTCTCTACGCCGTTCACGATCTGCGCTACGTCGGTCAGCATCACCGGCGCGCCGTTACGGTAGGCAACTACAACTTTCCGGTAGTCGTCGCTGGTGACCAGCTGATCGTTGGCATCGATCTGGTAATCCTGGCGTGGCCCATCGAAGTTTCCTTTGGCGGCGTTCACACTGGCTTGGGTCAGGGCGGAGCGCACGTCTTCCAGGTTGATGCCATAGGACGACAAAGCCGCGGGGTTCGCTTGAATTCGTACTGCCGGCTTTTGGCCACCGCTGATGGTCACCAGGCCGACCCCGCTGAGCTGTGAGATCTTGGGCGCGAGGCGCGTGTCTACAAGATCCTCAACCTGAGAGAGCGGCATGGCGCTTGAGGTAATGGCCAGTGTCAGCACGGGGGCATCGGCTGGATTCGTTTTACTGTAGATCGGCGGCGCGGGCAGAATGGATGGCAGAAGACTCTGCGATGCGTTTATGGCAGACTGCACCTCTTCCTCGGCGACATCGATATTCAGAGAGAGACTGAACTGCAGGACAATCACGGAAGTGCCACCGGAACTGGTGGACGTCATCTGACTCAGCCCCTGCAGTTCGCCGAATTGGCGCTCCAGGGGCGCAGTGACCGTCGTCGCCATCACGGTCGGGTTGGCTCCGGGATAAAACGTGAGCACCTGAATGGTCGGATAATCGACTTCCGGCAAAGCGGAGACCGGCAGTTGGGTATAGCCAACAATACCGACCAGGAGGATTGCAGCCATTAGCAAAGAGGTCGCAACCGGCCGCAAAATAAACGGACGAGATGGACTCACTGGGCGCTGCTCCCGCTCGTGCCGCTTGGGGCAGGCTTGGTCGAAGGCTGGTTCGAAACCGCGACCGCAGTCTTGTCCTGCAACTTATCGAAGCTGCTGTTGGCGACAATGTCTCCGGGATCGATGCCGTCAACTTGCGTGACCCCGCCGGTTGTAACTCCCGGCTTGATGCTGCGCATGTGAGCGATATTGTTTTGAATCACATACACGAACGATGCCTGGCCATTTTGTTGAATGGCGGAAGCTGGAACCAGCGTTACCCCTTGCAACGTATTCACCAGCAACCGGGTGTTCACAAACTGGTTTGGAAAGAGCGCGGCGTTTTTGTTGGCGAAGACGGCGCGCGCTTTGACTGTCCCGGTCGTGGTGTCAATCTGGTTATCGAGCGTCAACAGCTTCCCGCTGGCAATCTTGGTCTGCGCAGTGCGATCGAAGGAATCGACGGCGAGCGTAGCCTTCTTTTGCAATCGAGCCTCAACTGGACCCAGACTATCTTCCGGTATTGTGAAGATTACAGTTATCGGATCCAGCTGGGTAATCACAGCCAGGATGGCAGCTCCCGAAGACTGCACCACGTTGCCCGGATCCACCAACCGCAACCCGACGCGGCCCGCGATGGGCGCGGTAATGTGGCAGTAGTCGACCTGAATCTGGTCAAATTGCACGGTTCCCTGGTCGTTTTTTACGGTGCCCTGATCCTGCAACACGAGCTTTTCCTGGTCGTCCAACAGTTGCTTCTGGATTGCATTTCGCGCCCAAGCGGCGCGATAGCGGTCGAGGTCCATCTGGGCCTGGGCAAGCAGATTCTCATCTCGCTCCAGCGCTCCTTGCGCCTGCAAAAGGGTCGCCCGGTAAGGACGCGAATCAATGTCAACCAACGGATCGCCCTTGCTTACCAGCTGACCCTCCGTGTAGTGCACGGCAACAACCAAGCCATTCACCTGGCTGGTGATCGAGTCGGTATAGACCGGAGTGACCGTACCAATTGCGTCAAGGTAAACGCCAATATTTCCCTTTTGAGCCGTCGCGGTTGTAATCGTGATCTTCGGCGGAGCGGGCGCCACTTTTTTCTTGTCCTCGTGGTCGCGCCAGAACAGCACGATGGCAAGTACGAGGACAAGCAACAACACGATCCCAGCGATGATCCACAATGCTCTATGCCGGTGAGATTCCGAACCGTAAGCCGGGAGTTGATGGTCACGATCGACGTGGGGCTTTTCATTCGTGTCAACGGTCAAAAGGGATCTCCTTTGTCGGCTCCGAATTGTTCAAAATTATAGCTGTGGAACGGGGATTCCAACTCGCAATCGTGATGCCCTTAGCCATTGCGTCAGCGATTGCCCGAAGTGGGAACGAGTCGGGGCCTTCACACGCTCAGCACCGGAATGGAAGCCTGGTTTGGAGTGTAACGCAAGCGCCGCCAAGGACTTGGGGCAACCTGCATCCCTGCCTGAAGGACGGACCGCCTTTGTTGGGCGGTTAAAGCGGACCCGGGAAGGAAAATCGGAAAGGTCTGAGGCGCGAGCCGATGCCCGCGCCTCAAACAAAGCGTCAGCCTAGCCCCGCGTGGGATGCAAGACGCGGAAAGTGCTTCCGGCATTGGACCAGACCAGCACCAGGGCATCACTGTCCTTGGGAACGCTGGCAAGCGCCCTTTGCACATCGGCGGCGGAATGCACGGGTTGGCGGTTCACTTCCGTGATCACTTCACCCTGCTGCAGACCAGCGTTATCGGCCGGACTGCCGGGGGTGACTTGCTCGATCACGGCACCGTTAACGTCATCGCCGGCTTGCAGTTGCTGCCTGAGATCAGGCGTCAGGTCTCCCAGACCGACGCCCCAGCGCGGCTTTCCGTGACTGGCGTCGCTGCTTTGGTTATCGTGCTCTCCTTTGCCCATTGCCTCCAGCGTCACTGGCACGTCGACCGAGTTGCCATCGCGCAAGGCTTTGAGGTGCAGCGTAGCTCCGGGCCGCTGTTCTCCGACTTCGACTTGCAGGGCGCCGGCGTCGGTCACGGGTTTCCCGTCGAGCTCGGTAATGACATCGCCGACCTTCAGTCCGGCTTTCGCGCCCGGCGAATTTGGCTCGACCTGGGTGATGACGGCTCCAGAAGCGTTATTCACATGGAAGAAATGCGCCTCATCCGGAGTCACGTCGCTGATGCCGATGCCGATGTATCCGTGACTGACTTTTCCGTACTTGATGAGATTGTCGACCGTCGGCTTCACGATCTGTGCAGGAATGGCGAATCCCATGCCGGAAAAACCACCTGTCTCTGAAACCAGAAACGTGTTGATGCCCACAACTTCACCGTGCGCGTTGACCAGCGGTCCGCCGGAGTTGCCAGGATTGATGGCCGCGTCGGTCTGGATGAATTCGCCAGGCGAACGGCGGTCCGCGGAAGGATTCGGCCGGTTCAGCGCGCTGACGATGCCGCGCGTCACGGTGAAACGGAATCCCAGGGGATTGCCGAACGCGAGCACAGTTTGCCCGGGATGCAGTTGTGTGGAATCTCCCAGGGGCACACTGGGCAGGTTGCTTCCGTCGATCTTGATGACGGCAAGGTCAGTAAGCGGATCGGCGCCGACGAGTTTCGCAGGCAGGATTCGCCGGTCCGTCAGAGTGACGCGAATATCGACGGCGCCGTCAATGACATGATTGTTGGTCACGATGTAGCCGTCGGGCGAAATAATGACACCACTACCCAGACCGTGCTCAATGTTGGATTGCGGACCCATTTGGCCAAACCCGTGTGGACCGAAACCGAACTGTTGACCGAACTGGGGACCGAACCGTTTAAAGAACTGTTGCAGCCCCTCGGAGTTGTTGTCGCCGTCGTTGTCGCCGCTGTCGGTTGGGTTCGCAGCGATGCCGGACTTTTTCGAGACGACGGTTACGTTGACGATGGCAGGAGTGACGCGTGCGGCAAGGGTTTCCATGGCGCGATCAAGCGAAAGCAACGCGCTGACGCTGTTATCGTCGAGTGGTGCGGCAGCCGCTGCTGGCGCTGCCGCCCTGACGGGATTGTCAAATTCATAGGCTGTGAGCGACAAGACCGTCGCCACCGCAGCCAAGGCTATAAGCAAG
Source organism: Candidatus Sulfotelmatobacter sp. (assembly GCA_035486795.1). Classification (GTDB taxonomy): domain Bacteria; phylum Acidobacteriota; class Terriglobia; order Terriglobales; family Acidobacteriaceae; genus Sulfotelmatobacter. Next base: position 27,954 of record DATHMS010000152.1, read on the forward strand.
CGCCGGTTGAGCGCCGCCTGGCAATACTTGATCCAACTTTTCATGGTGCTTCTTCTCCTTGTTAAAACTAATTGTTTAGTTGATGACGGGCAAAAAAATTCTCCTTAGATCAAACCCAGAACCAGAGCTGATTCCCACTCGCTTTCTGCCCGACTTTCTCCTCTTACCTTCCAAACGCACAGAGTCCAAACCCGAGACCCGGAGGCGTCGTAACGCGAGGTTTGCAGAATGACAAACGTTTCGCGCACGGGAACATCCTTCGGCGCTGCTTGTGCGCGGATCAGCAAGGGCTTACGAGGCGTGGTTTCTTTCAATCGCACCGGGGCGCCTGCAGTTCGCGGATTAAATGTGGCTGGTATTGCTCTTGGTGAAGCAACATGTGACACCACATTCGACACCACAGTGCTGTTCCTTGCGGCATCTGAAGGTCCTCGCGACGCTTCGTTCTCTGCCATCTGCTGTGTCGGTTGAACCTGCTCATGACGCAAGCTCGATTGGGACTGGAAGGCCACGAGCCGCGGAGTGTAAGGAGCTGCTCCCAATACCACCATCAGCAGGCCGGCACACACACCCAGAACCGGAGTCCAAAAGCCGTTGCGGTTTGGCGCTCGCGCATCCAGGATGTGCGCCACGCGCAGCGACATCTCGCACACTCGGCTCACCAGAGCTTGCGCCAGAGCCAGCCCTCGGGCATTTCGCAACTTCTCTGCGAACGAGATCAAGGAAGATGCGTAAGCTTTGGGACTCGCAGTCTGCGCCAAAACGATGTCATCGCAGGCCATCTCACGCTCGAGCGTCAGGCGGTTTTCAATCCACCAGACGGCAGGGTGAAAGAAGAACACAGCTCTCACAATCTTCTGACCGAGATTGGTCCAATCATCCCAGCGGCGAAGATGCGCGAGTTCATGGAGCAGAATTACCTTGATCTCCTCGGCGGAGAGTTGCGGCAACAGCCCAGCAGGAAAAACAATGGCAGGCTGAAAGAAACCGATGGCAGCGGGGACGGCCACGTCGCTGGAAACGCACAGCTTCACTGGGCGACGGGGGCTAAAACCGCGAAGGATCCCGCTAATCGCAGGATCGAAACTAGCAAGATCGACTTCGAAGCACTGCCTGCGAATTTGCCGCACCCGCCACAGCCCGACGCTCAGCCCCAGAAGCGACAAGCCTGCGCCGGCGCCCCACACAGCGAACAAGTAATAGGCCCATGAACTGGAAAGGATGATTTCTCTGTGCTCGTTCACGAACGGAAGGCCCAGGCTGTGCGCGCCACCGAGTCCCAAACCCGAAAGAAACGGGAGCGCTACAACTGCCAGAAGGGTCGAGAGCCAAACGGCAAAACGGGTTCCGGAGTTCTGCCGGCTTACGATCCGAAGCAACAGCCATACCGTTCCAACCAGAACCATTCCCGGGACGGCAGAATTCAGCACCCGTTCGGTGAGGATTTGCGCGAGGGCTTGCAAGTGCAGAACGGTCATTTCGCGTCACCTCTGACAACACTCTTTTCCAGCAACTCGCGTAAGCGTCTGAGATCGGCGGCGTCGATCGCCTCATCTTGCAGAATGTTTAGTATCAGCGCCTCATGGGAGTTGCGGAAGAAGCGGCCAACTAGGTGCCGAACCTCGGAGCGGGAGGCCTCCTCGCGTCCGATGATCGGCTCGTAGACGTGGGCACGGCCATCCTTTACATGCCTCACATGGCCCTTTTTTTCCAGAGTCCGGATGGTCGTCAGAACCGAGTTATAGGCCAGAGCAGAGGCCAGCCACTCTAGCACTTGCTGGACTGTGCCAGAACCCCTGCGCCAGAGCACTTCCATGATGCGAAGCTCGGCTTCAGTCAAGGTTGCGGACTGCTTCGGGGGCACTCTGGCTCTCCTTTACTGCGTTTAGACGGATGAACCTTCAAAAGGTAACTAGTTATTTAGTTGCTGGACGGAACTGCGGAGTTGCCTGGACCGCCGCATGTAGCGAACGGCCGTCAAGCGGGGTAGGTTGTTACAATGTTACCCGGTCGTCCGGGATGCGCCTCGTTAGTCCAATATTGAAGCATGCGGTGTATCCGGTTTTGCATCACATCGGATGGCTGGACTGGGTTACACCGCTCGGCGGCTTTGCAGTCGTGAACTATCATGGTGTCGTTCCGGCCGACCATTCCGGCGGCGAAGCTTTTCTCGATGGAAACCTAGTACTCGCAGAAAACTTTCGCCAGCACCTTCAATTTCTGAAGCGTCACTATCACGTCATCCACCCAGAAGACTTTCGAGCCTGGGTGGAGGATGGCAAACAGCTCCCTTCCCGCTCCGTTCTTCTGACCTGCGACGACGGTCTGGTTAACACGTTGACAGACATGCTTCCGCTGCTGCAAAGCGAGGGGGTATCCTGCCTTTTCTTCGTGACCGGGGCTTCCTGCGGGACTAAGCCAGGCATGCTTTGGTACGAGGAGCTTTACCAATTAATGCGCGGCAAGCCGCTGGAAGGACTCGATTTGCAGCTTCCGGTGGAAGAAAGCGCGGAACCTTCAGGGAGCTTTCAAGCTCGGTGGTGGAGCACAGTGAGAAGAGCCTCCCGATTGAACGCCAGAGCCCGCTCGGATTGGATGAGCCTGGTGCGCAGTCACTGCGACTTAACTCAGGCTGCGCATTCTGAACCACGATCCGAAAGACGATGGCGCCTCCTGAGTGTGGCCGAACTGAGGGTGCTGGCTGAGGCTGGAATGAGCATCGGCGCTCACACTTTGTCACATCCCGTTCTGTCGCTATGCAGCGAAGAGGAAGCACTCCGCGAGATTCAAGAAAGCAAGAACGAAATAGAAGGAGTGTTGGGACAGCCGGTCTGGGCGTTCGCCTATCCCTTTGGCACCCCTTCCACGATGGGCGAACGTGAGGTGGACCTTGCTCAGAGAGCTGGGTTTGCATGTGCGTTTCTCAACGTGGAGCATTGGCGAGGGGGACCTTCGAGTCTCTTTGCGCTGCCGCGAATCCATGTGACCGTGAACACGACGCTACCTGAATTCGCGGCCCACTTGAGTGGACTCCACGCCCGCCTCCAGCGCGCCGCTGGAGGTTAGAATCGAAGGTAGAATCGTGGTCGTCTTGCGTCTCCAGCAAGAATACGGCATCCTTTACACCTGTCTGCAAGTCTCTCGCTAAGAAAGTCTGAAAAACCGTGCGCACAGCGGCTCTGAAAAAAATCGCGGAGGATCCGAACCTTCATACCTACAACAGCCCGGAGGTCACGGCCTACTATTCGTCTCTAAACTATCTCACCCCGTGCGAGCAATTGTTGTTTGATGAATATCTGACTCCGGGGCTTACGATCCTGGATCTGGGCGTGGGGGGAGGACGGACAACTCCATATCTATCTTCGATCGCCACTCGGTATGTAGGCGCGGACTATGCTGCCGAAATGATTGCTGCTTGCCGAAGAAAGTTTCCGCATCTCGAATTCCAAAACCTAGGCGCCGCCGACCTTTCGATCTTTGCCGCATCAAGCTTTGACGCTGTAGTGATGGCCTTCAACGGGATGGACTCGGTGATTCCCGATGAATCTCGCTATCGCGCTCTGCGCGAGATTCACCGTGTGCTGAAACCGAAGGGCATTCTGATTTTCTCCTCCCATAATGTGCGATCCATTCTGGTGCGGCCATCCTGGAATCGCCAGCGCCTGGAAAGCATTGCGAGGGAACTGGTGGGTAGTAAGTCAGTTTTGTATCGCCCGCTGCTCTGGAGTCTCACCGGCCTGCGGGTGGTGCTCGCGACGTTTCAATCAATCGTAAGATCGCTAGGCCGGATCACGCGGAGAGTGGCAACACGTGCCTTTTGGCGAGGGGAAGGATACCTGATCGATGCAGCCCATGGCGGGATGAGAATCCACTTGGCGACTCCCGAAAAAACCGAGCGAGAACTCAAACGATTCGGCTTCCATCTGCTTCGTGTTCTCGGGGATGACTATCCACAGGCCAGTCGTCTTTATGTCACGGATTGGTACTACTACGTCTTCTCCAGAGTGGAAGCCCCGGGGGGAGAGTAAGTTTGCGAATAGCAGTGCTTAGGCAAATTCCGGAAGACTCTTCTCTGCGGCCCCGATGGAATGACTTGGTCCTGCAAATGGAGCAGCCCAAAGTTTTCTATACCTGCGAATGGGCTCTCGCCGTGCAATCTGCATATCGAGCTTCTCTGAAGCCGCTGCTATTTCTTGGCTACGACGACGATGAATTAGTGGGTGTGGCCTGTCTGGGGGCGGACCCTGATGAACAAAATGTCGGCTTTCTCGCCGCTACCACTGGGGACTACTGTGAGTTCCTGAGCCATCCGCAGCGGCGAGCAGAGTTCGTCGACTCGGTTTTCGCTGAACTTCAGCGAATCGGGATTGGCAGTCTGGTGCTTGCCAGTTTGCCGGCGGACTCAGCGACTCCTGCCGCTCTTCGGTCTGCGGCAAAGAAATATGGGTTTCACCTTTACATCCGACCAGCGTCCTTGTGCCCCCAGGTACTGCTGGGTTCGGCAGAGCAACGCCAGGAGTTGAAAACCACCGTAATGCGCAAGAGACAGCTCCGCCGGTGTCTGAAGGCAATGGAGCGAGAGGGGCCCGTAACGTGCGCATATCTCAGATCATGGGCCCAGATTCAGACTGTCTTGCCCGATTTCGTCGATATTCAGGTGGCGCGCTTCCGGGCTAAACAGGGTGTCAGCTTCCTCTCCGCGCCGGAGCGCCAGTTCTTCATGGAGGACCTTGCGCGGAGATTCGCAGACACCGGGGTCGTGACTTTGACTACGTTGAAAATCGGGGAGCGGCGGGTCGCGTGGAGCTATGGCTTTCAATTTCATGGAGGCTGGTCGTTGTATCAGACGACCTTCGACACTCGCGACGAAGAGAATTCTCCTGGTTACTGCCTGCTCGCGAAGATTCTGATCGAAGCTTGCGAGACGAGCACATTTAGCGTCGTGGACATGGGGTTAGGAGCAGAGGCCTATAAGGAGTGGTTTGCGAACGGCACCCGCCAGACTCTGCACGCCATGCTCACAACGTCCCCCTTGCGCCACTTGCGCGGGATGGCAAGGTATCGCATTGCAACCGAGGTGAAACGCTTCCCAAGACTCGAAGCTGCGATCCGAAATACGCGATCCAGATTGGGGATGTGAGACTTCATCTGCCTGTGTAAGCGGTTCAAAATCCTCCGGTTAAGATCACCTTGTCTGCTTGCGGGGGAGCCATTCTAGTCATCAGCAATTGCCCCATTTCCCTTGACCTGGCTGCGGTCAGGCAGTAATCCTCTTCTTTGGGAAACAAAGCTAACGAAAGTTAAACAGAGTTGGAGTCATTCACTTGGGAAAGAGCTTGCTTCCTGACGATGTCCGGGGTGCTTATCAGGTCGAGGAGTGGCGTTTCCCTGCTTGGTCGAAGACTCTCATGGAAGTCCTGCATGAATTTAAGCTCCGTAAGAAGGACATCGCCACGAAATGGCGGGACCAGATCTCCGATATTGGACGCACGGAAGAACATCAACACAGAGGAACAAAAGCGACCGACTATTCAAGAATGAACTATGAAGAACTCCGCAAGATCGCGGACAACGACCCCGTTGCTGACAGTATGTCGAATGAAGAATACGAGTCTTTATCAGTAGAACTGTGGAGAAAGTTCAGTTTGGAAAAAGGCTTGAAGTAATCCCACTCCGGCTTGCTCGCCATCCATCCGTAAAATTTCCCGGGTGCCCCCCGTTTCGAACTAAAAAGGTGAATCGCCGGGCGCCCTGCCCAGCCAATAACTGAAGCCGCCTCCTTGCAGCAAGTATCTCAAATCGGTCACGCGCTCAAGCCAGAAAACACAGCCAAATCCAGATAAGGTAAGATTCACGCTGGTCTAAACCGGAGGTATTCCCATAATGGTCAGCAGAACACTTGTGCTCTGTTTTGCCTCGATTGCAATCTTGGGCAGCGTGGTGTCGGCAGGTGCGCAACAGTCTGACTCTGAGCAAGAGGACCAGTTTCGATTCCGCTTCGTAGGCCCAAAAGTTGGGAATCGAATTGCTGCCGTGGCTGGGGTGCCGGGAGATGCCAGCGTGTATTACGCCGGAGCGGCGTCTGGAGGGATTTGGAAATCAACGGACGGCGGAAACCGCTGGGTGCCGGTCTTTGACAAGCAACCCGTCGCCGCCATCGGCGCTCTCGCAGTAGCACCATCTGATCCCAGCACGGTTTGGGCGGGGACTGGCGAGGCTTGGGCGATTCGCGACAGTGACATGATGGGCAATGGAATCTATAAATCGATCGACGCCGGCAAGACATGGACGAACATGGGTCTGCCGGAGTCCGGCCGCATCGGCCGAATTGTCATCCATCCGTCGAATCCTGACATTGTCTTCGCCTGCGTTTTGGGGCGCACTACCGGGCCGCAACCGGATCGCGGCGTCTTCCGCACGACCGATGGCGGTCAGCATTGGGAGCGCGTGCTCTTTGCCGGAGAAAATGTGGGCTGCTCCGGGCTGTCCATGGACGCGCACAACCCGCGCACCTTGTTTGCTGGAATGTGGCAAGTGGAGATGCACACCTGGGGCGAACTCAGCGGCGGTCCGGGCAGCGGAGTGTACGTTTCGCACGACGGCGGAACGAAGTGGATTCACATCGAAGAACACGGCCTGCCGCATGCCCCACTAGGCAAGATCGATGTCGCTGTTGCTCCAACAAATTCGAATCGCATCTTTGCTCTGATCCAGACCAAAGACCAGGGCTCCGTCTGGAGATCCGATGACGGAGGAGAACAGTGGCGGGCGGTCAATTACCAGCGGGCGTTGATTGGACGGGCGGGCTACTATATTCGAATCGCGGTGTCGACCGGCAGCGACAATGAAGTTCTCGTGGCCAATAGCTCCTTCCACCAATCGCTCGATGGCGGCGAGAATTTTCACGAAGTCCGCTGGGGCGGAGACACCCACGACATCTGGATCGATCCCACCAACCCCGATCGTTTCGTGATTACTGACGATGGCGGCATGCTGATCACATCCGTGCACGGCCGCGGCTTTCACCGTGTCACTTTGCCCATCGGCCAGATGTACCACGTTGCCGTGGACAATCAAATTCCTTACTACTTCTACAGCAACATGCAGGACGATGGGAACATGCGCGGCCCCAGTGTTCCCGTAGATTCCCAGGAAACCGGTTGGGACCGTGAAATGGGGGGTTGCGAATCGGGCTTCACCGTTCCCGATCCGGTCGATCCCAACGTCGTGTGGGCGACCTGCTATGGGAACACCGTCACCCGCTGGGACGCGCGGAATAAGGAAGCGCACTCCGTGAGCCCCTGGATGCACACGCTGGACTCGCCGCCAAACGATCTCAAATATCGCTGTCACTGGACGCCGCCGTTGGCTATCGACCCCTTTGATCACAACACCGTTTATTACGGCTGCCAGGTGATTTTCAAAACCACGAATGCCGGCCAGAGCTGGTCAGTCATCAGCCCAGATCTCTCCACGCAAGACCCCTCTCATTTGGCTCCTTCGGGAGGAATCGTAGGAGATAATCTGGGGCAATTCTACGGAGAAGTCGTCTTCGCGATCGCTCCCTCCACGATTCAGAAGGGGCTCATCTGGGCCGGAACCAATGATGGCCAGGTCTGGTACACGAAAGATGGCGCCGCGAACTGGATGAACGTCACCAAGAACATCTCGGGACTTCCTCCCTGGGGTACGGTCGCTAGCATCGCGCCTTCGAGCTTCGATGCTGCCACCGCATATATCAGTGTCGATCTTCATCTCGCTGATAATCGCGACCCTTTCATCTACAAGACCACTGATTTGGGAAAAAACTGGAAGCTGATCAGCGGTAATCTGCCCAAACACCCTTTGTCTTATGTACGCACCGTCGCCGAAGATCCGAATTGCCCTGGCCTGCTGTTTGCCGGTACCGGAAACGGTCTGTATTACTCGCTCGATGACGGAGGGCATTGGACCCAGATGCAAACAGGGCTGCCCCACGCACCCGTGAGCTGGGCCGTGGTGCAGAAGGAGTTTCACGACCTGGTGCTCTCTACCTACGGGCGTGGACTTTATATTCTTGACGACATCACTCCGCTCGAACAACTCGCCAAGAATCATTCGGATGCGGCCGTCGTCTTGTTTGAACCGCGACCAGCGTATCGCTTTGTCCGCGCCCCCCAGGCTACGCTCAACTTCTCGCTGAAGACCGAACCCAAGGTCGAGGCGAAGATCGAAGCGAAGATCGAAGCAAACGCCGAAGCAAAGACAGAAGCGAAGAATTCGATTGAACTCGAGATTCTCGATTCGCAAGGCAAGGTGATCCGGAAGCTCGAAACCCAGGGTCACGCCGGCATCAACCGCGTGAGGTGGGATCTGCGTTATGAGTCTCCGCGAGTGATTGCCCTGCGGACGGTCGCCCCCGACAATCCGCACATCTGGGAGGAACCTCGCTTCCGAGATTCCGACTCGCGGCCGATCACCCACTGGGGCACCAAACCATCGGAGGTTGGGCCGATTGTGGCTCCGGGAAAATACACCGTGCGCCTCAAGGTCGAGGGACAGACCTACACCCAATCTCTTACGGTCTTGCGCGATCCCCGCTCACCCGGGTCGGATGCGGACATCGATGTGTCGGTTAAGACTCTGCTCCGAATATGCGACAACGTCAGTCACGTTTCTGACACGGTCAACCAAATCGAGTGGTTACGCAAGCAACTTGAGGTTGTCGAAACCATGCTGCGGCCGCCCAAGAAGCGGGAGAAGCCAAAACCTGTACTGGCCGAGCAAGGCGACGAGGATGAGGCAGAGCCCGCACCCGCCCCTCCCCCAGCATTGGATGAGTCTCAGACAAAACAGAAAACCCAGCTTCTGAAATCCGCGGAAGACCTGGACAAGAAGTTGCGAGCGCTCGAGTACAGGCTGGTTTCCCAGGCGCTACAGAACAGCGATGACAAATACTTCGTCGAGCCGTACAAGGTTTATCTCAACTTGCTTTGGTTGAATGCTGAGGTCGGTACCGGAGGCGGGGACGTTGCCGGGAGTGCCGACTTCGCGCCCAACGAAAACCAACTGCAGTTACTTACGACATATGAGGCTGAAATGGCGGGAGTGGATGCAGACTACAGGAAAGTGCTGACAGATGATCTTCCCGCGTTTAATCACTCGCTCGAGGGCAGCAATTTCGCACCTCTGGCTGCTCTGGTGAATCCCGAGCCAGCGAAACGGCAATGATCGAAGATTCCTTTGCCGTCTACTTTACCGGGGTTGGGCAGGATCCAGAGCGGAGCTGGCAGCTGCCTCGGAGGTTAATGTGGCGTTGTGCCAGTCGCTAATTTGCTCGACCGCCTGCGCCAGTGAGGCCACGACTCCGTCGGGCCGCGTGCTTCCAAAGCGTTCCTTGGCCTTGTCGAGGTCGCCGGAAAATCCCCAGATACCGGCGAGGATCCGAATCTGAGGCAAATGTAAGCGGATGCGCTGGCATAGGGTGCGAGCTTGCGCGAATGCAAAAGGGGGAAGCGCGGAGATGCAAACCACATCTTGCGCTTCGGGCAGGATAGTCGTCAGTATTTCCTCGAAAGGGGAACCAACCGGCAACGAAAGGACGCCGTGACCGGCGCGCTCCAGCAACTGGGAGAGCATGGAGGAAGTGATCTCGTCAGCCTGATCATTCGCCGCCAAACAGAAAATGCGCACGGTTGAGGGCACTTGCTCCGTTTTGTTCGAGGGCAACTCGCTTTGCGCGGTCGATATCCAGCGCGACTTCAGCCTTCTTGGCTTTGACGAGACCTCTTCCGGCCGGTAAACGGCCAATTCCGAGACGATTTCACTTACACTGAGAAACAAGAACGACTCGCGTGCCTCGTCTAATGCGCCTTTGTGCCGGTCTTGTTCAGCCAAGGTGAGGGCAGGAACGAGAACCTCGTCATACAGCCTCACCAAGGCGTGAGTTTTCAGAAAAGTATCCGCGATGGCTCGAGCATCCTCCTGGTCCAGAGCCAGCAAACGTTGATAAAACTGAGCCTCGATGGAGAGCGCGCTTTCGTCGCCCAGAAGAACATGGAGGAAAGACATCCGCGGTACATAGCGCCCCAGTACAATCGCGACCACCGTAAGCGGAACCGCCAGAACCAGGCCGGCCCAGCCCCAAAGCATGGTCCAGAAAACCGTGGTCACCAACAAAGCGAGTGAAGAGATTCCGGTGCGCGCGCCGTAGAGCAGAGGCTCAACGAAATTTCCTGCAATCAATTCCAGCAACACGAATAGTAGAACTACGAGGACCGGTGGTCCCCAACTATTGAATAACGCCAGAGCCATCACCAGGGGGAAAGCAGTCGCCGTGACGACGCCAGCATAAGGCACGATCCGGAAAACACCCGCAATGACGCCCCAGAGCGGGGCATTCGGAATACCAATCAGGAAGAGACCGACCCCGAAGCAAACACCATAGCAGGCGTTGACAAGAAACTGAACCACAAGGTAGCGGCTGACGCGGCTGGCTGCGTCATCTAAAGCCAGCGTCATGGTGTTCAACTGCGCCACCCCAGCGAGACGGAGAAAGCGGTTACGCAGGTCCACCTGCGTGATCAGGATGAACACGGTAAAGATCAGAACCATGCCCGCCGTTCCGAGCGGCCGGAGCACGGTACCCAACACCTCGCGAAGGTATTGCAACCCACTAGCAGGAACTGCGACAACTTGAACCGGCACGGGCCCTGCAGGCTGCGTGGCGGTCTTGATCTGAGAACCTTGTACCGGCGAATCGGCCGACGGTGCTGGACTGATCCTTGAATCCGTAAGCTCCTCGCCGATTTCTTTCACGCTTGCCGCCCCGCGCTCGAGTGTGCTGTTCGGGGGGAAATGAAGGGCTTCAATCTTATTGTGGATATTCAGACGATACTTCGGGAGATCGTTCGCGACTTCAAGCAATTGATCGGCGACCACCCAGCCCACGCCTCCGATTACTGCCACGAAAATTAGCATCACCAGCGCCACAGCGGGTACGCGCCGCATTCCCAGCTTTTGAAACCACATCACCATCGGAGTCAACAGGAAGTTGAGGGTTAAGGCGAGGGCGAGAGGAATCAGAACTGGGCGCGCAAAATATAGAAACAGAATGACGCCGGCCAGGGTGACCAGGGGGTTCAACGTCGACGAATCTGGTCGAGAGCGACTCATATCCTTTGAAACTTTACTCTAAGTCCGGCCCAAACATCGCTCTGATTAGCGCCTGCTTCGGGCACGGACAAGTGTAGCTAAATCCAGGCTAGGTCTGGGAAAAGGGACGAGAGCCCAGAAGTTTTCCCTACCCTGGATGGGCAGTTTGCCGGAACTCTGAGGGTGGGAGCGAAGTCACAGATTTACCGTGCCTTCGCGAACCATTCCTCGAACCACTCGAGCGTGCGTAAGGTATAGTCGCGCGCATCGGCGGGCTTAACGAACGCGTGTCCCTCGTCCGGATACACCACCAGCTTTGCCGGCACATGCAAAGTCGTGAGCGCGTGCCACCATTCGACTGACTGCTCCATCGGCACTTCACCGTCCCGGTCACCCACCAGGATTAGCGTCGGCGTCTTCACCGCCGTGACGAAGTGCATGGGATCGCTCTTGGCGTACACGGCGGGATCCTCGTACACGGATGCACCGAAGAACGGAAGCATCCATCCGTCGATGTCGTTGAGACCATAGTAGCTCAGCCAGTCGGAAAGTCCGGCACCGGCTACTGCGGCGGCGAAGCGTCGCGTCTGGGTCTCGGCCCACATGGTCATATATCCGCCGTAGCTGTGTCCACGAATACCGATGCGCCTGGCGTCGATCGGATACTGTTTGGAAATTGCATCCACCCCGGCCATAATGTCGCGGAAGTCGCCGCTGCCGAAATCCTTCACGTTGCCCTGCGTAAATAGTTCTCCCTGTCCGTAGCTTCCGCGCGGGTTGGGGCAGAGAGCAAAGTAACCCATCGCCGAGAGAGCGCTTAGGCCACGGTCGTCCCAGAGAGACATGCAGGCAGCCGACGGGCCTCCATGCACGGTGACGACGAGTGGATAGGTTTTTCCTGAGACAAAATCCTTTGGCAGCATCAACCACCCTTGCACCCGCGTGTTGCCATTCATCCAATGCACGTTGCGCATCTCGCCCCACGCCGGTTTGACCTCGGCATTCAGGTTGGTGAGCTGCCTCCAATTGCCGATGGGGCCCGCCCAGACCTCCGCTGGAGTGCTCGCTGATTGACGCACGATGGCAGTGATTAATTTATTGCCAGAAGAGGAAATACCTGGAGCCCAGGCAGCGCCCGCTGGGGCTGCCGCCTCTTCGCCCGTCCAGAGCGTCTGGACGGCGTCGCCTTTAACGCTCACCCTGCCGAAGCCGGAATTTCCATCCACATTTTCGGCAAAGATAATGCCTGCGGGATCGCTCCACGCGAGTGCAAAGGGACTGGCCTCGAGCTTGGGCGTGAGATTTCGCGCAACACCTCCTGTGATCGGGACGACATGGATGTCGCCGCCCGTGGAACCCTCATCGCTCATCAATCCTTCGATGAATGCCACGTTCTTACCATCGGGGGAGACGCGCGGGACAGCGATTTGCAGGTTCGGCTTGTAGATCTCGCGCATCTCGCCCGTCTGCGCATCCACCAGGTACAGACGTGCAATCCACCAGTTGGCGTCCCCGGAACCATGCGCGGCACTGGCCGCCCATCCCTTTCCGTCAGGAGTCCAGTCGTATTCGTAGACGTATACATCCGCAGGCGTGACCTGCGTTAGACGATTGGTGCCCAAGTCGATCGTCGCGATGCGTTGCTCGTAAATTTTCTGGTCGACGACGCCCGCCAGTGGCGTCATGGGTTGCAGCGGGCCTGCGACCCGCGGCATCCCCTCAACAAACAGCGTGGCGAGCTTCGCCCCATCGGGAGAAAAGCGCGGGGACTCAACATAACCCTTCAGCTCGGCATGCTTTACCGGAGCGCTGCCGTCGGCGGCCGCAGTCCAGACTTGAGCGGCGGGCACGTCACCTGGAAGATCGTCAACGAATGCGATTCGCTTGCTGTCTGCGGACCACGTCACATCGCGGAGCTTAGGGTCTCCCTCGACGGCGATCGTGTGAGAGGAACCCCCATCGGCGGGAATTACCGCGAGTTGCCCATTCACGATGTAAGCGACTTGAGTTCCGTCAGGCGAGAGCGCAACCTGATCGATCTTCTTGGCGTGCGGCATGGAGTCAAGCACAGTTGCCGCGCGAGTAGGGATTGCATCTTGCGCAAAAATGGAACCGCAAGTCAGCACCAATACGACGGCGCAAAACAGCGCCGAATAACGAGAGCGTCGGTTCGTCCGTGCCTTCATAGCGGAAGGAGTATAGCTGGTTCTCAGCCTGCATGCCGAAGCGCTTACTCAGACAGGTAGTGCCGGGCTGGCACATCCCGCAACCATTGTGCTGCGGTTTCAGCGGTGAGGTCCCGTTGCGGCATGGCGAGCATTTCGTAACCCACCATGAACTTCCTTACGGTCGCCGAACGCAACAGGGGCGGATAGAAATGCGCATGCAGATGAAATTCGGGATGAGCCTCGCTGTCAATCGGCCGCTGATGAATGCCCATGGTATAGGGAAACGAGGTCTTAAACAGGTTGTCGTATCGAACCGTGGTTTGCGAGAGTATGTCTGCAAGCGCGTTGCGCTCCTCATGACTCAATTCGTGTAGCGCTGACACAGATCTCCGGCTGACCAGCAGCGTCTCAAAAGGCCACACCGCCCAGTACGGCACCAGAACAGCAAAATGGTCGTTTACGCAGACCATGCGCTCCTGCTTTTCCCGTTCAAGCGCCAGGTAATCTCCCAGCAAGGTCGAAGCATGCGACCGGTAATAGGCACCGAGCGCAGCCAGTTCTCCCGTTAATTCATTGGGCAGAGTTTGGTTGGCCCAGATCTGCCCGTGCGGGTGGGGATTGCTGCATCCCATCATCGCGCCACGGTTTTCGAAGACTTGTACCGATTGGATGTTTTGCTGGCCTCCGAGTTCACGGGACTCTTCGGCCCAGGTGTCGACCACGCGATGGATTTCCGGCACGCTCATTCGCGCCATCGTGAGATCGTGCCTCGGTGAATAACACACCACACGGCAACGCCCCGCTTCACTGCGAGCGACTAAAAGCTCTTCTTCCTGGACTCCTTCGGCGGGAGTTTCTGGTTTCAGTGCTGCGAAGTCGTTGTCAAAAACAAACGTCGCCGTGTAAGTGGAATTTCTTAATCCACCGGATCGCACATTACCCGGACAAAGGTAGCAGTTGGGATCGAAAGCCAACAGCGCCTCAGGCGAAACGGTTTCGATCTGCCCGTGCCAGGGCCGCTCCATCCGGTGCGGAGACACCAGGACCCATTCCCGCTTCAGTGGATTGAAGCGGCAATGAGAGTGTGCCGTCAAATCGGATGAAATCATCGGTGAGACCTTCTTCATCGTAATCTACACGCGTCTGGGAAGAAGGACTGCTGGAAATCTGGGTGAAGCCACTCGCCGACGGGAGCCAGGCCGTTGGGCTCTTCAACTGCACCGAAGCTGCATTCAGAATTCGGCTCGACTCGAAGCTCATCGGTGTGCCGCCCTCGGCAAAGCTACGCGACCTGCTGGACCGCAAGGATTTGGGCCCGATCACAGAGTCCTACGCTGCGGAAGTCCCGCAGCACGGCGTGGTCATGCTAAAGGTTTCCAAGTGATTCCCGCAAGAGTCTGACTCACTCACTGCGTAATCCCCATCTGCGTCAGAAGGAACGCATAGTTAAACGCCGATTCCTTCAATCGATCGTAGCGCCCTGAAGCGCCTCCGTGTCCCGCCGGACTCAGATTTGCTTTCAGGATGAGCACATTGTGGTCGGTCCTTAGAGCACGCATCTTGGCCACGTACTTGGCCGGCTCCCAGTACATCACCTGGCTGTCGTTGAACGAGGTCTTCACCAGCATGTTGGGATAAGCTTTGGCCTGAATATTGTCATAAGGAGAATAGGTAATCATGTAGTCAAAGGCCGGTTTCTCCTTTGGGTTCCCCCATTCTTCGAATTCCGTGACGGTGAGCGGCAGCGATTCGTCGAGCATCGTATTCATTACGTCGACAAATGGAACTCCGACCAGGGCAGCCTTGAACAAATCGGGGCGCAGGTTGAGAACCGCGCCCATGAGAAGTCCACCTGCGCTCTCGCCTTCGATCACCAGCCTATCCTTCGAGCCATATCCCCGTGCTACGAGGTATTCGGCGCAGGCGATAAAGTCGGTGAAGGTGTTTTTCTTGTGCATCATGCGTCCATCGTCGTGCCACGCTTTCCCCAACTCGCCGCCACCGCGAATGTGTGCTACCGCGGCGACTACGCCACGATCGACCATGCTGAAGAGGTCGGAGTCGAAATCCACATCACTGGAAACGCCGTACGAGCCATAGCCGTATAGATACAGAGGCCCCCTGCCATCCAGCCTGGCGCCCTTCAAATGGACTACCGAGATGGGGATTTTCACGCCGTCCGCTGCGGTGGCATAGATTTGCTCCACTTGATAGCGCGTGCGGTCATATCCGCCGGGCACCTCCTTCTGCTTCAGCAAAACAGAGGTCGCGTTTCCCATGTCGTACTCGAAAATTGATTCCGGCGTAATCGCTGATTGGTAGATGTAGCGGAACTTGGCCGTGTCGTACTCCCGGTTTATGTATTCGGACACATCGTAAGCTGGCTCCGGAAACTCAATCCGCTTCGATTGGCCGCTGTTCAAATCGGTCACGCTTATCTGCGGTAATCCGTTCTCGCGTTCGTACCGGACGTAATAGTTCTTGAAGAAAGTGACGTCATCCAGCATGATGCTGGATCGGTGACCAACCACCTCCTGCCAGTTCTGGCTGCGCGGATCGCTGACCGGCGCCTTCACCAGACGAAAGTTGCGCCCCGTGTCATTCACGCGGATGTAAAAAAAATCTCCATTGTGGTCGGGATAGTATTCGACATCCTGCTTACGCGGCTCCATGACCTTCCAATCTGACATCGGCTGGTCGGCAGAAATGTATCGGACCTCCGTTGTAGTGTGGCTGCCGGAAATCAAAAAGATGTATGCCTCGCTGAGAGTCTTTCCCGCCTCGACATCGAACCGCTCGTCCTTTTCCTCATAAACCAGATCGTCAGGGCCCAGAGTCCTAACCGCGTGTCGGTATAAGCGGTATTGGCGCTTGGCGTCATCCTCCACCGTGTAGAAGAGGGTCTTGTTGTCATTCGCCCAGACCACCGACCCTACCTTCTCAGCGTGGTCCGAGAACACCTTGCCGGTGCGCAGATCCTTCACTCCGAGGACGTATTGTCGAAAGCCGGTGTTGTCGGTCGAATAGGCCAGCAGGTTGCCGTCACCGCTCACCGCGAAAGCGCCCAGAGCCATGAAGGTTTGACCCTTCGCCAACTCATTGACATCGAGCACCACTTCTTCCGGCGCGTCCAGGTTGCCTTTTTTCCGGCAGAGAATCTGGTATTGCTTCCCGGCTTCAGTGCGGGAATAGTAAAAATAATCGCCTTTCTTATAGGGAACGCCCACGTCGGTCTCCTTGATGCGGCCCAGCATTTCGTCATACAGTCGCTTTTGAAACGCTTCGGTGGGCTTCATCACCGCATCGGTATATGCGTTTTCGGCCTCAAGATAAGCCTTCACCTCAGGATTTTTCTTGTCGCGTAGCCAGAAATAGTTGTCCACCAGTGTGCGGCCATTCACCTGAGTTGTCTTGGGCACCTTCTTCGCTACCGGCGGTGCTAGCAGCGGAGCAGCCGTGTCTGCGGCAAGAATGCTGAGAAGGGAAGCGAACAACAGAACGAGAAGCTCAAGACGTCTCACACCGCTCCAATTCATGCACGACCGGTTCATGCTCGAGAGATTCATGCTCGACTGATTCATAGAGATGTTCCTCATGTTGCGCAGGAATAGCGGCGCAAGTATATCCAACTCTAGCCGCAATCGTAACCCCGCCTAGAATTCCGCCTTCACCCCGGCAGTGTTAGCGCTCACGTATTTGATTGTGGCCAACACCGCTTGCTTAATAGTCAATCGCGGCCGCCATCCCAGTGCACGAATGCGAGAGCAGTCGAGCAGGATAAAAGGACTGTCCCCAACCCAGCCGCGTTCACCTCCCGAGTACGTGAGCTTGGGATGCAGCCCGAGATGCTCGCAAATCCACCCGATGGAGTCGTTCACCTCACAATACTCGTCGGTCCCGAGATTAAAGATGTTCACCTTGGCCTCGGCCCGGTCGATGGCGGTGAGAATCGCCTCGATGCAATCCTGCACGTACAAATACGATTTCCGCTGATGCCCGTTGCCCAACACGTGAAGATGTTCCGGGTGCTCGGCAAGCTGCTGGTAAAAATCGAACACATGCCCGTGCGAGTAGCGCTCTCCCAGAATTGATACGAAGCGAAAAATGTAGCCCTGCAGTCCGAAACCTTCGCAGTACGCCTGAATCAGGCCTTCCGCAGCAAGTTTCGAAGCTCCGTAAAGTGAAGTTTGGATTGGAAAAGGACACGTCTCAGGCGTCGGGAAAATCTCCGGCTCCCCGTAGACCGACCCTGTCGAAGAAAAAACAATGCGCTTGCAGCCCTTTTCCCGCATGGCTTCAAGTACATTCCAGGTCGCGATTGTGTTTTGGTCCAGATCCTTGCGGGGATGCTCCGTGCCGAAGCGCACGTCTGCATTGGCTGCGAAATGAACCACTAACTCCGCACCCTCCATGGCTTGCGCCAGACTACTGCGGTCGAGTAAGTCTGATTGATGGAGAGTGAACCGCGCATGCGCTTTAGCGCGTTCCAGAAACCGCATCCGTCCAGTCGACATGTTATCCAGACCGGCAACGCTGTGGCCCGCGGAGAGCAGGCGGTCGACCATATTACTGCCGATAAAACCTGCTGCACCAGTAACCAGAACGCGCAAAATAACCTCCGCACGGAAACCAAAAACGGAAATCGAACCTGGATAGTTTCTGACGTCGACTTAGGAAGAGTCTATCGACTATCCGAAGAAGTCTGCCGCAGCGCGATGCGCGTTCCCTTTAACTCAAATCGGCTGTCCCGCCAAACATAACGCAGGTTCAAGTAGCTGGCGAACCAAACCAGAAAACCGAGCAAATCGCGCAGCGGATATAGCCAGGGCGCGCGCCGTATCTGCGGATCCCGTACCACCATCCAGCCCACCAGCCACGCTTCCGCCAACCGGTTCAGCACGGCCACGCCCAGCAGCAGGAATCCAATCCCCCAATATCCCAGCCATCCCGCCGCAAGCAACCCCAGCAGTCCGTAAGGCATGGCGAAGATCAGCCCACTTCCAAAGTGGCCTTTGGGCCTCGAATAGCGCGTCGTTTGCGCCCAGCGCAGCTGGTTTTGCCACATGCGCCGGAACGAAGCCTGATTCACCACATGATCGATGACTTGTCTGGAAAGCACAACACGGTAACCTGCCTGTGCCATCAAATTGCCGATAGCGAAATCATAGGCAATGTAGTCCCGCAACGCAGTGTAACCGCCAATGCGCGCCAGAGAATCTTTGCGCACCACGGTCGTCGGCCCCAACCCAAACTTCATCCCTTCGAGTAGATTCGCCACCAGAACTCCCGCCGTCATCTCTACCGACATGCCGATGGCCGTGAGTCCTGAGAAGAATCCCGCCGCATTCTTCCCGCGGTACACACAAGTGACCATGCCCACCTGCGGGTCCAGCAATGGCGGCACAATCTCTCGCAGATATCGCGGGTCCACTTCCACGTCACTGTCCGTCGTAACCAGGATCTCGTGCGCCGCGGCTTCTGCCATGCAATGAAATGCATAGACCACCGGATTAGGCCACGGCGTGCCAGTTACCAGAATTCGGCTTCGGACGTGCGGATAGCGACTGCAAACTTCCCGCACCACATCCAGCGCTGCATCGTTCGCTTCGTCGGCCGCAAACAGAATTTCGTAATCGGGATAGTCCTGCCGGAAGAAGCTCTCAATGTTCTCCTTAAGGCGCGCTTCCAGCCCGTGCACCGGCTTGAGCACGGAAACCGGAGGCAGGTGCGCATCGTCCGGAATTGAGCTGAGCTGCTTCAGCGCATCCGCGCGAAACCGCATTACTCCGGCGAGCGCCAAGCCAAGGAAAACCGCTGACGATAATGTGCCTATCAGCGCAACACCCAAAACGAAATATGCAATCAGCTCAATCAAGGATATTGTGCGCCCGCGGGGTCGCTTATCGCCCTTCACGTCAGGACGGCAACTCACACTATACAATTTCCGTGATCTTCCGAGGTAAGTCTTCCGAGGTAAGCGAGGAGGGTAAGCGGACAGGGAAGCCCGCCGCTGCGGGTCACTTCGAATCTTCGCGTGCGGTCTCACTACCGCGCAGCGGCGCAGCTCTTGTGATTCTGTAATCTTTGTACTCAATCGAAAGAATGGCTCGGCCTCCCAGCCGGATCACGCTCTCGGTGTGGTTCTCGGCCGGAAGCCAGAAGTCACTCACCCTCACATATCTGTGCTCGACTTCCGTCTTCTTGATCCACCAAGACGGATTCCTGGCCGGTTCCCCCTCAATTCGCACCACTGCGAAGTCTTTCGCATCAATCCAGATTTTTCCGCGATAGAGAAACTTGTTCTTGTTCCTGGGCAGAAGGTTGAGGACGTATTGCGCGCCCTCCGGGGTGGTTTCATAGCCGGCGGACGTAAATTCGTAATTATCGGTGCTCAGCGCTGTATTCCGGCGGTTCTCCTCATCCGCGGCTTCCTGCTCGCCCTCTAACAATTTCTTGAATACATGGTCAATGATGAACTTGGAACCGGTCTGGGACACCACGCTGAACTCTTTCGCGTTGGGCGCATGGTAGGTAACGTTCACCACCATTTCGGCGTCCCGATCGCTGGGGAACCCGCGATATTGCATATGGTAGACGCGCGTTGCGTTGAACTGACCCAGGGCCGCGGCTCGCTGCGCGTTATTTTCCTCAAGCTTCCTGACTACCTGATCGGCCGTCAGAGGACCATTCGGCGCGGCGTACGACGATCGTCCTGAACTCGCCTCCGGAACAGGCGTCTGGCAGGCGCCCGCCAGACTCCAGCCCAGCAACAGACCAATCCCAACTCGATTTCTAATCCGTGTACGCCTCATGCCTACTCCTGGACGCCGAACCGCCGCTCCCAGTCTACGCCGGAATAGGTGGCCACTAAAACTCGCATTCTCAGTATTTTGATGTTCTTTCCCGCTCTGGAATCGCCGGGCGGAGACCGTTCACCGGCCAGAGAAACGTCGCTGGTTACCTTCGTGCCTCACTCATCGGAGCTATTCCACTCCTCTCCGCTTTGTCGCACACTGTCCCTAGGCCCATATGCCAGCAACCAGTGTCAAAAACAACCGCCGTCGGCAAGATCGCATTCAGGCTGTACTTCCCGTGCGAGTTCGGGGAACAGACTCTTCCGGCAAGTCGTTCGAAATTCTGGCGCATACCCTCGACCTCACGTCGAACGGGGCGCGGCTAGGGTCGATTCGCCACCAACTCAAGGAGCTCGACACGCTGACAATTTTCTATCGCCAGCGCCGAATGGAATTCACGGTGGTGTGGACAAAGCTGCTGGATGGGAGAAGCGAATATCAGGTTGGACTGCGGGCTTTTTCGCAGGAGAAGGAAGGCTGGGGTATGAACCTTTTCATTTCCAGCACGCAACCGCTAGCCAGCGCCTCAGCTACATCGGGAACGGTTTGAACCGGGGAAACATTATGCGCTATCTTCAAATCAACCTCTGGTCAAATGACGAAGGGCAGGACATCGCCGAGTATGCCGTTATGCTGGCAGTCGTCCTGGTCATCGTAACAAGCACCATCCGGCTGATCGGCGCCAACGCTGGCAACGTATTCTCCACGGTCGGCAGCGCTATCCAGTAAGCAGAATCATTCCAAACTTCCGAGCTCGATTTCACCCTGCGTTCACTACGCTCCCAGGCCGGGAGTACAGGCGATACCTTCGGAAAAATCTCGGGCAAACACTGGCAGGAATGTCAGCGTCTAACGAAGGCTTCCACGATTTCAGGGCCGGGATGCGTTGCCCATCATCAGCGCAAATAGCAGAGGGAGATAAATGACCGTGGCTTGCAACACATGCCGAGCCAGCATTTTGGATCGCGGGGCGTTGATGGGCAGTTTGAGAAACGCCAGCCGGGCGCCGAAATAGAAAAGCGCGATCCCAAGAACCACCGCTCCCACCAGATAGATCTTTCCCGCCATTCCGAAAAAGCTGGGCAGAACGCTAAGCGGAATCAAGATGAGCGAATAGGCCACGATGCGCCGCGCCGTTGACCGTCCATCCTCTTCCACCACCGGCAGCATGCGAATCCCGCCCTGCGCGTAATCTTCCCGGTAGAGCCACGCGATGGAAAAGAAATGCGGGAACTGCCACACAAAAAGAATCGCAAACAATATCAACGTGCCCCACTCCAGCCGGCCGCGCGCCGCCGTCCAACCTAGGACTCCCGGCATGGCTCCCGGAAAAGCTCCCACAAACGTGCAGATGGGCGAGACTCGCTTTAACGGGGTGTAAACCGCCAGATAGACGAGGGAAGTCAGGAACGTCAGCAGCCCGGTCAGCGGATTCGCGAACACCGCCAGATAGATTGACCCACCCAAAGTGGCCAGAAGCCCGGCCGTCGCGGCATGACGGATACTCATGCGGCCCGCCGGCAGCGGACGCTCTGCAGTACGCCGCATCCGCCCGTCTACCTTGTGTTCCATCACTTCATTCAGCGCTGCGGTTCCGCTGGAGACTAACCCGATTCCCAGTAAGGCGTGCAGCAGCCCCCACGACAGCGAAGAAACCCCGGCTTTCTGCGCCCCGAAGTAGTAGCCGCACCACGCCGTCATCACGATCAGACTGGTCACGCGCAGCTTCATCAATTCGGCATAGTCGCGCAGAAGGGACGTTGCTTGCTTGCGAAACAAGATCACCGGTTGGGTCATCGCGCTCATGGGAGAATCAGTGGAGTGGTTGTCGTACCGTTTCCTCACGCTCGAACAAGCCCTTCGAGTCTAGCAAAGAGGACAGCCCCCACAAGGCCACCCGCATACTCAAGAATTGTATGGGTACTCCGATGGCTTTCGAAAGTCAAGTCGAAACTCTGGAATTGCCCGCCGCAAAAAGTTCCTGATAGATCTTAAACATCCCCCCCTACTGGCTCGCCCCAGCCCCAGCCGCGTTAAAAGTTTCCGGCGGATCAAAAAAGCACTGATGCCACATCGCCGCGTCCGACAGTTTGCCCGCCTTCCATTGCTGAAGCGTCGGCAGCGCGGCGGCAATCATCCCGCCGTCAACCGCATCGAAGATAACCACTATCCCCGCTATCTCCTCTTGCGGCTTCTGGGCCATCTCCGCATAATCCTTGTCGAGCACGGATTTCGTGAACTCCAGTCTAACCTGAGGACCCGCATCCTTCTCGCCCTCGTTTATTTTTTCCACCGAGACGATTCTTACGCTCTTCCCCCGCAGCGGTGCCCAATCTCCGGGGAAAGGTGCTGTTTCTTCCCGCGTTACATGAAACAACTCCGCCGCCACCGGTCCCGGTGCCACACTTGCCGGTGCCTCGCTATCCGGAACGCCGTCTGGCATCTCCAGGTTATTGCGCCAGATCCAGCCGCGCGATAGTCCGGAAATTCGCACGTGAACCCAATCCCGATTGAAATCCAGCATCTCGAACTCATCGTGAGCGCTGGCCAGGAACAGAGTCTTGGCCGTCAAACTTGCCGTCGCGACCACCGGGGTTCCGGACTTCTTCACCGCCACCAGATTCTTAGGGTGAGACTGATTCTTGAGTACCTCTTCCAGGCTCTCCAGCTCCGCTCGCAGACCGCCGCCATCCACGTCGGCCAGTTTCTTCTGCCCGGTTTGAGCGCCGGGCTTCTCCTGCTCAGCCAGACT
This sequence comes from Candidatus Sulfotelmatobacter sp., assembly GCA_035486795.1. GTDB lineage: Bacteria > Acidobacteriota > Terriglobia > Terriglobales > Acidobacteriaceae > Sulfotelmatobacter. The sequence continues at coordinate 50,861 of DATHMS010000152.1, forward strand.
CTGCGCCAGCGACGAAGACAAACCCCCGCGCGTCTCCGGCAGTCTCGGCACTGGCGCCGAAATGCTGGGTTCGGCCGCGGCCGGCGTCTTCTTCGATTGGCCCGACGATGCTTCTCCTGACGAAGCTTGTCCCGCCGGAGTCTGCCCAGACAAAGTTCCGCCCGAAGAAGACTTCTCCGACGGAAATGGTTTCGGCGCCGCATTCACCGGAACACTCGCACCCAACTGCTGTCCCTTGCCAGAGAGTTCATCCCCCAGTTGATCCAGCAAGTCCGCTTCCAGCCGGCCGTTCGACGTCAACAGCTGATATCCAGACCGGGCAGTCACCGGATCCGCATACCAGGCCGTAACCTCCACGCTCACCCGCACAATCGATCCTCCCGAGGGTGTCGCCGTCACCTGGAACTTGGCCTGGTAGTAGCCTCGCAGATAGCGGTCCAGTGGATGATCCACCGACGTCGCAAAACCATCCAGCACTGGAAGCCGTCCCGCCGTGGCGGCCTGCATGCCCAGCAGAGCTTTTTCCACTCTGGCCTTGGACTGAGTGAAGGTCCGTTCCTGTCCAATGCCTTGCGCCTGGCTCCGTTGCGCACAAAAAAAAGCAATCACCACTCCCAGAAGCGCGTGCGTTAAAACTCGACCAAGCCCTGCAGCCCGACCCTTCATTTCTGCTCCAGTTCGTCGCGCATAATCCATCCGTGCTGTCCCTCATGTGTCTCAACGCCAACCCAGTAGGGCGTCGAAATCAGAATCAGCACTTCCGTACCAGTGGGCAGGGATTGCAGCGTACTCGCGGTGTGAAAGGGTGCGGACTTGAGCGGAACTCCTGGTGCTTTCACCAGCCACTCGAGCTGCCGGCGAAGGTTCTTGACGCGCTCTTCCAGCGTCTGTCCGGGCGGGATCTGTCCCTCTACACTTGGACTCGGCGCGACTTGACTCGACAAGCTCTGATTCGATGAGCCCTCACCATCGGACTGCACCGCTGCCGCCGGTGCGGCATCTTGCCGATTCTCCACGGCCGGAATGGCGGGCTGCGACGATGACTGCGGTGGCTCGGCTTGCAACCCGGCCTGTGCCTCAGCCGGCATGGCAGAGTTTCGCCTCTTCGCCAGCTCTTCTTGCCGCTCTTTCTCGGCCTCGACGTTTTGCTTCTTCATCACCTCGATGGCTTCAACGTGCTCCTGAATGTCTTTGTACTCGGCGTTTTCCACCGACCCGTCCGATTGATGCACAATATGCCGGAAGTCTTCTTTGAAAAGCGCGTTGATGCGCAAGACCGTGTTCTTCTCACCCTGAGCTTGCACCACATAGCGCACAACAAGGGTTCCGGCGTCGCTGCTATCCTTGAAGTTACGCGGGTCGATCGCCTCTTCACGAACCTTGTAGAAGACTTTTCCGCCCTCAGTCCATTCAGGAAAAACGCGCGACGAAGTCGCGGGTTTCGCGCCGCTGACAAACTCGTCTTTGTTGTACTCCTTGGTTCCCCTGATAATGCCGTTCTGCACCACGTCTGCCACCACCTGCTCGACTTCGCTTTCCGGCAGAGGGATACTGACGATCAGGCCTTCGCCGTAGGCCAGTTTGTCTTTTTCGCGGCCCGCAAGCGGGAGCGCTGCCGCCAGGAGCACAAGTACAAACAGAAACCAGCTCGCACGCGACCCCATCCGAGAGCCCACGGACCAGCGGCGTCGAGCAGAACCGGGCTCTCCGCTCTTACGATCCCCGGCCCAGGGAACCCGCTGCCGGTTTCGAGCACTCATCCACGAACTCACCGCAACCTCCCTCTCCAGGCTCCCCAGAGTCTCGTACTCAGGACACAAGGCTGTCAACTCTGACTGGGATCTTGACTCAACTGCCAGGAAGCAACCCCCGGTCAAACAGACCTTGTAAAAAATTTGTAAAACATCTTGAAATTCAGCTACCGACGGTAGTAGGATTCCGCTCCGGTAGGGTGGTAGAACCTTTCGTCCACTGTTCTGCTGTCGGCCTGAATGGAAGCCACCTTCCGTTCCAGGCCTTCATTGTTGGGTATCGCCCGCGGCTTTCGCTTGGGAAGAAGTTTTGGGTTTCAGGATAACCAGATTTTGATTTGATCTTGCCGAGGAGTCCGGCCATGCACGTTTCGAGTCGTTGTCATCTCCGCAACATCTTGCAGCTTGCGACTTCGTTCGCAGCTATCTCTCTGGTTCTTGCGTCCGTTGTTCTCAGCTGCAGCCAGCCCGCAAATGCCCTGCCAGCCTTCGCCCGCAAGTATGGGCTGCGCTGCTCGGCCTGTCACGAGTCCTGGCCCATGCTCAATTACTTTGGCCAAAAGTTCAAAGACAACGGCTACCAACTCATGAATGATCGAGATGCCCCGATCTGGCAGAACCCGGGCTACTGGCCCGTGGTCTTCCGCATCACTCCGATCTGGCACCGGGTCAGCGTCGGCAAGGTCGATGTCGACACTTACTCCTCGGTCGGTGGCGTCCCCACGCCCACCGGTTCCGCGGTCCAGCGCATCTCGAGTTCCGGCTTTGACTTGAGCGGCCTCGACTTCCACACCGGCGGCACTCTGGAGAAGAACATCTCCTTCTATCTGCTTCCATCCTCCGATCCAACCGGCGCCTTCCACTTCGAGCAGGTCTTTGTGCGCTTTGACAACATCGCTCATAGCCCCTGGCTCAACTTCAAGCTTGGACGATTCGAACTCGACAACCTGCTTTCTGAAAAGCGCATTCTGACGCTGACTGGCAACGGCGGCATTTACCAGACTTATCACTTCATCCCACAAGGTGACGGGAACATCTTTGGGCAGATCGGAGACAACCAGCTCGGTATCGAATACCTGGGGCACTCGGTGGACGATCGAACGCGAGTTTCCGCTTCCCTTGTCAGCTCAAGTGATGGCAACGTAAACCTGAGCACCACCGCCAACGCCTACACCGGGTTCTTTGCCGCCAGTCAGGCGTTCGACGCGGGCAGGCTGGGCGTGCAGCGGGTCGGCTTCTACGCCATGGCCGGTGAAGCGTCAACCTACTACCTGACTACGGGCGGAGTTCCTATTCTTGGCTCCGGAATTGGCAACAAGAGCTTCACCCGCGAAGGGTTCGTGGGGCAGTTCTACGCCGGCCCGCATATCGGTCTCACCGTTGTGACTCAGCACGGCTCGGATAACGCCTGGTTCGGACAAGGTTATGGCAACGCAGAGGCCACGGATGGCAATGGAGGCACCACCTGCACCGCCGCTCCTTGCCCCCCGAACAATGTGCCCGGAACAACTCTACCGGTCGGATCGCAGGCGCCCAGCTGGAACGGCGCCACGTTCGAGGGTCACTACATCTACAGTCCGCAGCTCATCTTCATCGGCCGGTATGAGGTGGAGAAAATGTCGCAACAGGCCAATGGTTCGGGATATGTCGTTGGCCCATCCGGACCTACTAATGGATTCTCAGGCCCCATGCCTTCCAACCTGGGCAACATCTCCACCTACACCATCGGCTTCCGCTACAACCCGTTCATGACCAGCCGCGCCGGTTTAGCCTGGCACAACGAATACAACTGGCTGCACCAGAACGGTACCGGGCCGGCAAATCTTACGACCGGGGCGCTTACCAACCTCAACACCAGCGAAATCCTGATGGGACTTGACTTCGATTTCTAGAGAGGGATAGACATGCGGACAACATTGCGGAAGTGGTCGCTGTTCTTGAGCGCGGCTGCGGTCTTGGCTCTCCCGCTTGCCTCCAGAGCGCAGCTCTCGACGTACGACATACAAACGCGTATCGGTGCGGAAAGCCACATCGGAAACGTTACCGGTCACGCGAAGGATGCAGCGCTCCCCTACCGACGGTACTGTGTCGGCTGCCACGGCCCGTTAGGCGATGGCAACGGCGAAAACGCCCCTTGGATGGAGCCCCCCTTGTACCAAAAGCCTCGCGACTTCCAATTGGGCATCTTCAAGTGCCGCTCCACTCCCACCGGAACCTTGCCCACCGACCAGGACCTTTACGATGCCATCACTCGCGGCTTCGACCGCTCCAACATGCCGCAGTGGAACACATTAAGCAAGCAGGAGCGCGCCGATCTTGTGGCTTGGGTCAAGCACTTCTCTCCACGCTGGGCGAACGAAAAACCTGGAACGCCCATCACAATTCCTCCTGAGCCGGAACTCACCCCCGAGCGCATTAAAGCCGGGCGTGATGTATTTGCCCGGGTTCAGTGCTGGAAGTGTCACGGCGTTCAAGGCATGGCCAATGGTCCATCCGCTTCCACCCTCGCCGATGATCTCGGCCGCCCGATCGCGGCCTTCAACTTTACTGACGGCTCACGGCCAAAGTGTGGCGATAGCGATCAGGATATCTACCGGATCTTCATGACCGGCTTGGACGGCACTCCCATGCCTTCGTTTGCCGACAATATCAAGCCCGATGAAGCATGGGACTTGGTTTTCTATTTGCGAACGTTTATGGCTCAGAAGAGCAAAGAAAAAGAAATGGCGAAACAACTTGCCTTGAAGCCGGTCGATCCCAATGCTCCGGTAGCGCAACAATAACGGCTGAGGCATGCAACCAGGTTCTGCTAGTAGTTCCTTAAGGAGAACTTCGATGAGGAATCGACGTAATTCTGCAGTAATACTATCGCTGATAGTATTGATCGGGTGCGCAGCTTTGATCTCAAACCAGACAGTCAGCGCAGCCGGAGAAGGCAAGATTACAGGCACGGTCAAACTCGACGGTCCGGCTCCCCACATGAAGGGCATCGACATGTCGAAGGACCCTTACTGCTCCAAAGCCCACGCCACCGATCCCGCCCACCTGGAAACCTATGTGGCTGGCGCCAGCGGAGGACTCGAAAATGTGGTTCTCTACATTTCCGACTGGAGCGGCCCCGCCCAAGTCACGACCGCGGTCCCCGTGTTCGATCAAAAGAATTGTATGTATACGCCGCACGTGTTGGCGATGGACGTGGGCGAGACATTCAAGGTGGAAACTAGCGACCAGACGGCTCACAATATTCATCCCAATCCCAACCCCATGACCGGCAACATCCCGTGGAATCAGTCGCAGCCGCCGGGAGCGCCGCCGGTCGAGAAGAGCTGGAAAGCTCCGGAGATGATCGAAGTGAAGTGCAACATCCATCCCTGGATGCACGGCTGGTTTGCCGTGGTCAAAGGGCCTTACGCCACCAGCGACGCCAATGGCGCCTACACCATCAACAACGTGCCGCCGGGAAGCTACACGGTGACGGCGTGGCAGGAAGCCGCCGGTACCATGACGCAAAAAGTGACAGTCGCCGCCGGAGCGTCGGCAACTGCCGATTTCACCTTTAAGGCGAAATAGAGGATCAGAAGCAGAGAACTGCGCGAGACAAAACAAACGAGCACTGAATCGCCGCGGTCAGACCCTGCGGCGATTCCATTCAGAGGCCGGATCAATCTCAGCTCAGGCGGGACGATATGGCGAAGATATTCGGGGTGACCATCCTGGTAATCGCAATTGCTTCGGCGATTCCCATCATGATGCATATGTGGCCGATGCCGCCGGATATTTCCATCCACGGTTATCTCATCGATGACCAGTATACAGATACCATGTGGGAAGCCGGTCTTTCATTCCTGGCCTCTCAGTTCCTGCTCGCCTTCTTCATCATGAAGTTTTCCAGCCACAAGCCTGGCGATAAAATTAAGCGTTTCCCCGGCGGTGCCACGGGATTGGTGATCGCCGCCTTTCTTTTGGTAGGCACCGAATGTTTGGCTCTGGGGGTGTTCGGGGTAAAGGCCTGGGCCAGCGTCTATTTCACTCCACCCGCAGCTGATGCACTGCCGATTCAGGTGCAGGCGGGCCAGTTCGCGTTTTATTTCCGCTACCCCGGCCCCGACGGAATCTTCGGCCCGCTGCACGCCGATAAGATCAGTGAGGCCAACGCGAACTTCTTTGGCCTCGACACTACCAACGACCAGGCTTCCAAGGACGATATCGTAACCGCTGAGATGGCCATCCCGGTGAACCGCGAGATCCACTTGCTGATGCATGCGAAAGACGTCGGACACTCCTTCTACGTTCCCGAACTGCGCGTTCAGCAGGATTTCGTTCCAGGATTGGACGTCTCGATTCATTTCACAGCAACCAGAATCGGCAAGTACGAAATCGTCTGCACCCAGCTTTGCGGCCTAGGCCACTACAACATGAAGGCTTATCTCGAGGTGAAGTCCCAGGAAGATTACGACGCCTGGATTAAGCAGCAGGCAGCTTTGCAGTAAGACTTTGTTTCGGAATTTCTCGGGAAGCACGCCCGGCAGCTCCGTTTTGAAAGGCGCGGCTTCAAGCCGCGCCTGAACTGGCTAAAGAGAAAGCGGGGCTTTAGCCCCTGGTAAAGCATCTCGTTTGAGGTAAGCACAATGCACGACATGTCCGCGCCCGCAGTACACCATGGAGCCCCCACCAGCTTCATTCGCAAGCATGTCTTCAGCATCGACCACAAAGTCATCGGCAAGCAGTATTACGCGCTGGCCTTGCTCGCCGCCTTTATCGGAATGTTTCTGTCCTGGCTCATGCGCCTCCATCTCGGCTTCGGCAGTTTCGCCATTCCCGGACTGCACCTGCTTTCCAAAAACGGCGCTCCGGGCGATGTCATGACGCCCGAGTACTACTTGCAGCTGATGACTATGCACGGCACCATCATGGTCTTCTTCGTGCTCACTACCGCCCCATTCGCTGCCTTCGGCAATTTCTTCTTACCCATTCAGACGGGCGCCGAGGACATGCCATTTCCGCATTTCAACATGATGTCGTTCTGGGTAACCTTCGTGGCCTTCTGGGTTCTCATCGCCTCCTTTTTTGCCAGCGATGGACCAACTCTGGGGGGCTGGACGCAATACGCCCCGTTGAGCGCCATCGGCTCCCCCGGTGGCCCCGGCGAAGGTCTCGGCGTGGTTCTCTGGGCGACCTCGATCGCCATTTTCTGCATCGGCCAATTGCTCGGTTCCTTGAACTTCATCACTACCACGCTCGACATGCGCTGCAAAGGCATGTCCCTGATGCGCCTCCCGCTCACCGCCTGGGCCTGGTTCATTACTTCCATCATGGGCCTGACGGCATTTGCTGTGCTCATGCCCGCCTGCATCCTGCTGATTCTCGATCATGTCGCCGGAACCAGCTTCTTCGTGGCTTCGAACCTGGTGATTAACGACCAGCTCCTGCCCCACTCCGGCGGATCGACTCTGCTCTGGCAGCACCTGTTCTGGTTCTTCGGGCATCCCGAGGTCTATATCGCGATCGTCCCCGGCATGGGCATCGTTTCCCACGTGCTCGTCACCAACATGCGACGCCCCATGCTCAGCCACCGCGTGCTCATCTATTCCATGGGAGCCTTGGCCGTCCTTAGCTACATGGTTTACGGGCACCACATGTTCGTCAGCGGCATGAATCCCGTCTCCTCGCTGGCTTTTTCCTTCCCCACGCTAGTCATCACCATTCCTTCCACCATCATCGTGCTGATCTGGCTGGGCAGTCTCTATGGCTCCAAGCTGAGAATCAACTCGGCATCGCTATTCGCCCTGGGCTTCATCTCGATGTTCATCAGCGGCGGCGTGAGCGGATTCTTCCTGGCGCAGCCTTCCATCGATATCATGCTGCACGCCACCTACTTCGTGGTCGGCCATTTCCACCTGGTCATGGGAGTCGCGGCCATGTTCGGCATCTTCGCCGGAACCTATTTCTGGCTCCCCAAGATGACCGGCCGGATGATGAATGAGACTTTGGGCAAGGTCCACTTCTGGATGAGCTTCGTAGGCGCGTACTGCATCTTTATGCCGTTCCACTACCTGGGAATCGCCGGCAACGTGCGACGCTACCAGGCCTTCACCGACGACTACTTGATCCCGCTGATCCCCCTGCATAAGTTCATTACCATCGCCGCTTTGTTCACTGGCTTTGCTCAGTTGATATTCCTCTACAACCTGATCCACAGCCTGTTCAAAGGTGAGATTGCTCCGAACGACAATCCGTGGCAAGGCACATCGCTCGAATGGAGCACGGCCACGCCGCCGCCGCACAACAACTTTGGCGATACCATGCCGGTGGTTTATCACGATCCTTATCAGTACAGCGTCGAGGGTGCTAGCGCCGACTACATAATGCAGACTTCGCCGGAGCAGCTCAAGAACGCGGACGACGAGAAGTAGCTGGAGAGGATTTGAAAGGCGCGGCTTCAGCCGCGCCGTAATGAGATCTAAGGTGTTTGGGCTTTAGCCCCTGAGCGTAAGCGTTTCCAGGGAACGAGAGCAGTATGGCGACCACGATCCACGAACCGCCGAAAATCGAGCTCGACCATCTACCGAGCCAGGGCTCCGGCAACGGAGGCGGGCAGAATCTGGCCCCCACCAACGGAGACTTACGCCGGGTGAAGGACTCTTCTCCTCCCCCGGCCAGCACCGGCATCTGGGTGGGCCTGGCGGCCATCACCATGACCTTCGCCGCCTTCACCAGTGCTCTGATCGTTCGTCAGGGGACTGCCCCTTTAGTACACATCACCTTGCCCCCTGTGCTTTACCTGAACACACTTTCAATTATCGCTAGCAGCATCACGCTCGAAATAGCGCGCCGCCGGATTGCGAGTTTCATGGGCGGCGCACGGGACAAAGGTGGCGAAAATCCCGCGCGGTGGCTCTATATAACTCTGTTCCTGGGGCTGCTCTTTGTTGCCGGCCAAACTTTTGCCTGGCTGCAACTCAAGGCCCAGGGATTCGGACTCGCCACGAACATCAGCTACTCCTTCTTCTACGTGCTGACCGTGGCTCATGCCCTGCACGTTTTCGGGGGGCTCGGCGGTCTCGTCCGCGTCATCGGGAAACTGAACAAGTCCGTCCTGCGAAGAAGCACCCTGGACGCCACTTCGCGTTACTGGCATTTCATGGGTGTGCTGTGGCTGTATCTGTTTTTACTGCTTTGGATGAAGCTCTGAACCAAGCTCCGAAGAACGACGCTCTAACCCAGTCAAAGGTAGGAGGTAACGTGAGCCAAGCCGATCTTTCAATTCACGCCCAGGTCTCGCGCTCGCAAGCGACGGAATTGATGACCGCGCCCGCATTCTCGGTCTCTGCCAAGAAGATGGCGATGTGGCTGTTCATCATCGCCGACAGCGCCACATTTGCTGGCTGCCTGGTCGCCTATGGATTTATCCGCAACGCCACTCCCGATTGGCCAAGGCCTTTTCACAGCATCACCAACGTCGCGCTCATGACTTTCATTCTCCTGACCAGCAGCTTGACCATGATCATCGCAGTGCAGTCGGCCCAGAAGGGCGACAAGGCTGGAGCTTTTCGCTGGACCATGATTACGGCCGTGGCCGGTATCTTGTTCGCGGTTCTGCACATTCGGGAATGGATGGGTATGATCGGCGAAGGCGCCACCCTGTTCCACAATCCCTGGGGCACGCCCCTGTTCGGCTCCCTGTTTTACAGCATCACAGGCTTGCACCTGCTTCACGTAACCGGCGGCGTGATCGCACTGATCGCCGTGGGGCTTCGCTACCAGGGTGGGCGCTACAATGCCGACGACATCGAGATTACAGGGCTCTATTGGCACTTCGTCGATCTGGTTTGGATGTTCGTCGTTCCGCTCGTCTATCTCTTGAATCTAGGCCGCTAAGGGAAGAAAGTTAGGAGGACCTCCATGGCTACCGCGGAAGTGAAGAAAAGCAGTGGAATCGCGAGAGACTTAGTTGTCTACGTTTCCCTGCTGATCCTCGCCGCGATTCAGTTCGTCATCGCCTATCAGGACATCAGCGCGTCCCAAATGCTTTTACGCATGCTGATCGTTGCCATCATCGAAGGGGGCCTCGCGCTCTTGTTCTTCATGCACTTGTCAGAGAATCGTGGCCTGAAGTGGTTCGTCATGATTTTCACGGTAGCCGTAATCCTGGGGATGCAATACGGATGGACCGACAGCTTCCGCCTCGTCGACGGAGTAAAATGGGCAAAGTAGTCAAAGCAGTTATGAAGCTCTGGAAGCCAATCGCAATCTGCGGCATTGTGCTAGGGGCACTGATAATCCTACTCGCACCAGTGCCAGCCTTCGCCCAGAGCTGCGCGCTGTGCTACACCCAGGCCGCCGCCTCGGGCTCTCGAATGATTCAGGCCCTGAAGAGCGGCATCCTGATCCTCATCGCCCCCCCCACTCTGATGACCATCGGCCTCATCTTCGTCTGCTACCACAAACGCAATCAAACGCGAAGTGACGGCGAACCCAACCGCGAATGGAAGAAGCACAACTCCGAAAAGTAGAATAAAAGGCTGGGAGTAGAGACGTAGCTCGCTACGTCTCCCGCCGCCGGCAAAACCCTCGCGACAAAAAACGGGTGGAGCAGGCCTTCAGGCCTGCGTCAAGAAGCGCCGTAATGAGTGGGCTTCAGCCCCTGAGGTCCCTAACCTTCCGCACTAACCCGCCGCCTACCAGCACCACTCCAGCTTTGGTCCTGTACTCGCGGCCGCGCAATCTCGCTGTTATCCCGAGCAAGCGACCGAAGGGCTTGTTTGTCATCCTGAGCGAGACGCCTTTTGTCTCGCGAAGGATCCGGGCGAGCCGCGCGATGTGTCGTATTCTTTGCGACACAATAATCGCGCGTTCAGCTCGCTTCCTCATTCACTTGACTGGACTCTTCTGCTCAGCCGGCGCTGCGGGCTTGGCAAATTTCGCATCATCTACCGGAACGTTCTCTTTCACTTCGCTAACCTGAATCGTAAACCGCCCGCCTGGGCGCGCCAGCGTCCAGCGGAATGGAACCTTCACACCGCCCGCGTCCCGATAATCTTCATAGTCGATCTGCGTGGGCATCCGCCCCAGAGGCGTCTCGCCATATCGAACCAGCCGCACCAGCAGCCCAGACCCCTCGTCAAAATACAACTGCAGAGGCGGTTTTCCCTCTCGCTGTCCCACCACCAGATAGGCATTGTGCTCACCCACCTTCTCAGCGCCCTGCACCTTGGCTTCGCTCAACATCTCCTTCAAGTGCGCCGCAAAGTGAAGATCCGCATCCATCGACGCCGCGTCAATATCAGCCCCATGCATTTCCCGCACCCGATGCCCCGGAAGCCCCAACCAGCCTTCATGCCCGTCAAATGCGGTCACGCTGTCTCCGTCAGGCGTGTGCGCGAATGATATCCGCTTGTCCGGATCCTTCGAAAAAATCTCGATCGGAACATTCCTGTCGCCGAAGGTGATCGTACCCTTCATCACCCGGCTCGAAATCTTCTCAACGGCTGCGGCTCCGCCCACAGCCTGCAAATACTTGTCGATCAGTTGATCACCCGTCGGGCCACCCCCGGCCTTCCCTTCCGCTCCTTCCGTTAACGTGGCCCTTTTCGCTTCGCCCATCCCCTTCGGTTCTTCCCCCATCACCAGCGGCGTTCCCACCGGATCGATGCTGCCTCGATGGCAGGAATAGCAAGTCACTTCGCGATGTCCCTCAAAGCTCTCCTTATTGATGGCGAACATCATCTCCATCATCTTCCGTGCCGTCTGCTTCGGCTTCTTGTCATCCTTCTCGAACGCGCCCTCCACGTGGCAAAACTCGCACTCCACCCCCAGTGACGCTGCGATGAACTGCATCGCCGGAATCAATTGATCCGCCGGAATCCCCTTGAGCGTCTGAATGTTCTTGAACTGCTCCTCTGCCTTCTTCGGAACAGTGGCGTTCGCTGCTGGAGTAGCAGCTGACTGCGCCTTCGCGCCACCGATCACCGCTCCACAAATCGCCAGCAATACGACCGTGACAAAAACTACCGCAAGGTTCCGCTTCATCGATTGGCGCCTCTGTAGGAAAATGTCAAAAACAAGCTCTCACTGCCGATTACTGTACACGTACTTCCCCGAAACTTCCGCAATAACAAAGACAAACTTCGTCGGCAAAAGTCCATCGACCCTCCCCTTTTCGTAGGGAGGCACGAACAGAAAAACCCGCTCGCCCCCAGTCCAATCCCGCTGCAAATCAGCGTCGCTCAAATAGATTTTCGGAGCATCCGCAAAAGTCGAACCGAACCACATCGAAGTCGTTCGTCCCTCCACGAGATCAATCGGCCGCCGCAGGTAAAACAGCAACGACGATCCAAACGCCTGATCGCCATAAATCATCACCCGGTCCTCCGGCTGCGCCCGCGCCGCGATCTCCTGCGCTAACTCCTTCGAAGACAGATACGGGCCAAACCGCCCCAGCGCAATATGCGCCGCCACCAGGAATACCGCTATTCCGGCCCCCAGCACCCAGGTCGCAGAATAATGCCGCCGCAACACGCGCAGAATGAACGACGTCAGCGGAGCCACCAGCAGCACCACCGCCGCCAGCGCTGCCGGCAGCCGCAGCGCCGCAAACGACGCATAGCTCAAATCCAGAATGTGCGACATCGAAAGCTGGTACGCGTTCAGATCCTGCTTGCCTAGAACATTTCCGATGTCCGCCTCGAACGGCAGGTTCCGTGACTTCCACAACCCAATCCACAATGCGGCGCTAGCCGCGGTTCCAATCAGTGCCAGAAATCCCGCGGAGGTTGTCAACCAGCCCACCCTCACTCCGGCGTCACACTCCGTCCGCTCGCACTGCGCCACCCCGTCCGCCAGCAACAGCAAAAGCGGTAAGTATGCAGGGAAGGTGTAGTACTCCTGGTTGGTCGACAGGGCAAAAAATATCAGCACCACTCCTGCCCAAATCCAGCACAGCAGCCGCGTTCGCGCGGCAAAATCGCTGCGCTGCCCCCGCCACGCATCTACCGCCGTCTTCACCGCCGCCGGCAGATACAGACTCCACGGGAACAACCACACCAAATGCAGCGTCCAATACAGCGTCGCAGGAAGCTTGCTGTAATCCCGCGGATACCGCTTCCCCAGGAATCTCAGGAAGTGTTCATTCACGAAATAAAACCAGAAGAAGCCGGGATGCTCGGCCGTGCCTGGATTTCGCAAACCCGCCAGAATATGCCATGGCGCGGCAATCGCCACAAATAACCCCAACCCAGAAAACAGCCGGAATTCCCGCCACCGCCGCCATTCTCCTGTAACCAGCAGAAAGAAAAACGCCGCCCCGCCCGGAAACACCAGCGCGATCAGTCCCTTGGTCAGCACGCCCAACGCCATCATCGCGTATCCCGCGTACCATCGCCAGGCCGCGCCTTCCAACTCCAACGCCGTCAGGAAAAAGTACATAGCCGCCGCAATCAGCAGGCTCAGCAGCACATCCGGGATCAGAACTCGCGTGAACAGGTACACACCCGCGCAGGTGTAGACGAACAATCCCGCATAAATCCCCGTCCGCTCCCCGAACGCACGACGTCCCCAGCAAAAGGCCAGCACTCCCAGCAGCATCACCGACAACACCATCGGCAGCCGCGTGCTGAATTCGTTCACTCCCAAAGCCTTATAGCTGATCGCTACCAGCCAATACGGCAACGGCGGCTTCTCCAGATACCGCACCCCATTGATGTGCAGCGTGACGTAGTCTCCCGTTACCACCATCTCGCGCGCCGCTTCCGCATGCGTGCTGTCAGCGTCATCCAGGAGTCCGGGCGTAAACATCGACCCCACATAAACCGCCAGAAACACCACGGCCAGCGCCCAGTACGCAAGTCTAGGTCCGCGCCCACGTTGCTTTTCTATTCCTGTGAGAGAAATCGGGTTCGCGATCAAGTGGATGAGCCCAACACAGTCTTACAAATACCAAGCGAGTCAGCAACCGGCGGCTTTGTCATCCCGAGCGAGACGCCTTTTGTCTCGCGAAGGACCCGGGCGAGCCGCGCGAAGCTGCCTGCCCTGAGCAAGCGAAGCGCGCCGATGGGTCGCGTTCGTTGCGACGCACTAATCGCGCGTTTGGCTCGCTTCCTTATTGCGGCCTGCCTCCCGTTGCCCCACCGCTTCGCACAAAATATCGCCACTTGTCCATCCCCCCGGGCACCGCTACGTCAAAAAATCCCACCATCATTTCCTGCGACGTCTGGTCGCCCCAAGTTACCATCTTCTCCGGATCAGGATTGTGCGGATTGTTCTTCGAATTGTCATACCACGCCACCGCCCGCAACTTTGTCCCCGCCTTCAATTCCCGCGGCTCCGCCAGCTTGTAACTCAATTGCCAATGAAAGTGATAATTCACCCGCAGCAGCGTCTCCACGCTTCCATCGTCATGCACAATGTCATATTCAAACCGCTTCCCGCGCAGGTGCATGTGCGGAAAAAGACTCAGCAACATTGCATCGTTCGGCAGCGTCCCCTCCACTTCCACCCGAAAGTCCTCTGCCCCCGGCGGAATCATCAGTGCATGATTATTCAACTGCAGCGTGATCACTCGCTGTTTCGGCGGGCTCTTCGCCAATACCAGCCCAACACTGGTCTCATCGCTCGCCGCCTCGCCGTTCGTCGTGTAATGCATTTGAAACACCAGATCTGATCCTGCCGGAACGAACTTTGCCATCCCTTCCGCCCACCGGTCCGGCGCACTCCCCGGCGCATACACCAGCAGCAGATCGCTGGTAGTCTCATGCGCCTGCCGCCGTTCCTCCGCATCCGTCAGCATCGAAGCCGTAAACGGCTCGCCCACCGGCGCAAGCCGCAGCCACGTCGAATCCGGAGGCCGGATGTACACCACTGCATGGTGCACATGCGCCGCGCTCGAAGGCCGTACTTCCGCCATCTGCACCCACTTATCCTCCGCAAAATGCGTCGCTACGATCTCATACGTGTATTCCACTTCACCGCGCGCCGGAATCTGCACCGGCTTCGGCATCTTCACCACGAAATCGGGTTGCGGGATATTCCACCCTTCACTCCACGCCCGCGCCGCGGGCGCATCGCGTAAATCTCCCGCTGGCGCTCCAGCATTGGCCCACGCCGCAATCGTCGCAATCTGCTCCGTACTCAACGACGGATCATTGGCAAAACGTCCGTACCGCGGATCGGCAAACCAGGGCGGCATCATCCTCATCTCCACCGCATCCGCAATCTTTGCCGCCCAGGGCCGCGTCTGCTCATAAGTCACCAGCGCCATCGGCGCAGCTTCCCCGCTCCGGTGGCAACTCTGGCATTTGTCCTGCAGGATCGGAACCACATCCTTATAAAAGGTCGGCGCGGACGCAACCTTCCTGACCTGGTTGGCGGACGCTGAGCCCACTCCATTCGTAAGCAGCAGCGATCCGCGGCCCACAAAGAGCATCACGGCCATCGTCACCCAGCCTAGACCTCTTCTCATCACTCTCTTGCGTCTCCGGTCAGCATCTTCAGTTTCGCACAGACGGGTTTACCCTGTGTTCCTCTGTGACCTCCGGGTCGAAGCTTTTGCTTGTCCTGTGAAGGGCCTGCGTCTCCTGCAAAAATGCTAAAGTTATCGCTTCATGTCCGCACCCGATTCCATCTTCGTTCGCGCCTGCAAGTCCCAGCCCGTCGAGCGCACTCCGGTGTGGTTCATGCGGCAGGCCGGACGCTACATGCCCGAGTACCGCGCCGTTCGCAAGCAGCATACCCTGCTCGAAATCTGCAAGAAACCAGCCCTCGCCGCCGAAGTCACCATCACCGCCGCTGAAATTCTCCGCGTCGATGCCGCCATCATTTTCGCCGACCTTTTGCTTCCACTCGAAGTCATGGGCCTGCCCTTTCATTTCTCCGCCGGAGAAGGCCCGGTGATCGAGAAGCCCGTCCGCACCCAGGAAGACATAGCCCAACTCCGCACCGACCGCACCGCCGATCTAGGTTATGTTTCGGAAGCCGTGAGCCTGGTAGCAAAACATTTTGCTGGAAAACTTCCCGTCATCGGCTTCTGTGGAGCGCCCTTCACCCTGGCCAGCTACATGATCGAAGGCGGCGGCTCCCGCCACTACCTCCACACCAAGAAGATGATGTACAACTCCCCCGCTGACTGGGACGCACTAATGCGCAAGTTGGTGGATGTCACCGCCGAGTACTCCGCCGCCCAGGTGCACGCCGGCGCCGACGTCATCCAGATTTTCGACAGTTGGGTCGGCTGCCTCAGCGTCGAAGACTATCGCCGCTACGTCCTGCCCTACGTGACGGACCTGGTCAAGCGTCTGCAGAAGACCGGATCCCCTGTAATTTATTTTGGCACCGACACCGCGACACTGCTTCCCGCGATGAGTCAAACCGGAGCCGAGGTCATCGGCCTCGACTGGCGGATCCCACTCGACCAAGCCTGGAGCGATCTCGAGCACCGCTGCGCGGTACAAGGCAATTTGGATCCCGTTCTGCTCTTCGCGGATTGGAAAGAGTTGAAGTCTCGCGCCGAACATATTCTTCGACTCGCCGGCGGGCACCCCGGCCACATCTTCAATCTTGGCCACGGCATCCTCCCGGAAACTCCGGTAGAAAACGTGAAAAACCTGGCCCTCCTGCTCCAGGAGTATTCGGTTGCAAGTCCAGGCTCCGGAAGCCCGAAAGCCGAACCCCGAAACCCGCATTCCCGAAGCCCGCGTCCATGATTCGCATCGCCATCATCGGCGGCGGCATCTCCGGACTCACCGCCGCCTTCACTCTAGAAGAACACCGCCGCACCGGCGCGGTCGACTACACACTTTACGAATCCTCGCCTCACCTCGGTGGCGTTCTTCGCACCGAGCACATTGACGGCTGCGTCGTCGAAGCCGGTCCCGACTCCTTCATCACCGAAAAGCCCTGGGCTGCCGACCTCTGCCGCGCGCTCGGTCTCGGCGATCAGCTAATCGGCTCCAATGACTCCGACCGCAAAACCTACATCCTGCTCCACGGCCGCCTCATCCCCATGCCCGACGGCCTCATGTTCATGGTCCCGACAAAAATCCTTCCCACAGGACTCTCGCCGCTCTTCTCCTTGACCACCAAGCTCCGCATGGCACAAGAACTGCTCCATCCCCCGCGTGCCGCCGGCGCCGATGAAAGCGTAGCGTCTCTAGTCGAGCGCCACTACGGCGCAGAAATGGTTGATCGCCTCGCCGACCCGCTCCTGTCCGGCATCTACGGCGGCGAAGCCGCCAGCCTGAGCGTGCGCGCCGTCCTCCCCCGTTTCGCCGAAATGGAGCGCACTCACGGCAGTCTCGGCCGCGCTATGCTGGCGGCAAGAAATAGAATGTCTCACCCCGCAGACCAACCCGCCCCTCCACTCTTCACTTCTCTCAAGAACGGAATGCAGCAACTCGTCGAAACTCTCGTCCCGCGCCTGAATGCGTCATCTCTCGCGACCAAAACTTCCGTGCAGTCAATTCACCTCGAAGCCGGAGGCTGGACCGTGTCAGCCGGTCTGAAATCCGACCACTTCGACGCCGTAATCCTCGCCGTACCCACCCACGCCGCCGCCGAGCTACTCTCGATCAGCAGCCCCCAGCTCTCCGCCGAACTTTCCGCCATCAACTACACATCCTCCATAACTATCGGCCTCGGCTACAACCGCCAAGTCCGCCAATCCCTCCCTCCCGGCTTCGGATTCCTCGTCCCGCGCAGCGAAGGCAAGCGTTTGTTGGCCGCAACCTTCGTCCACAACAAGTTCCCGCACCGCGCGCCAGAACATCGCGCACTGCTCCGTTGCTTCTTTGCCGGATCGAACGCCGAAAACCTCTGGCCGCTTTCCGACGACGCCATCGTTGCCGTGGTCCGCAACGAGTTGCAGCAGATCCTCGGACTCCGCGCCGAGCCCCTGTTCGCCCGCGTCTACAAATGGAAGTCCGCCATGGCCCAGTACGGTGTAGGCCATCTCGAACGCCTCGACCGCATCCAGCGCCTCCGCCAGCAGTTACCGAAACTGGCCCTGGCCGGCAACGGCTACCGCGGCATCGGCATCCCCGACTGCATCCGCTCCGCCCAGGAAGCCGTGAGACAGGTCCTAAACACCTAGAGACGCAGACGTTCGAAGCGATCGGGAAGGGCACGGCTTCAGCCGTGCCATAACGTGCCGCCAAGTAAATGCGGCTTTAGCCGCTGAGGTGACCGCCCGACTCTACGCCGGAACATCTAGCTTACTAACCCTCAACTCCCGCCGCACTCTCGCCACCACCAGCCGAATCTCGTCATAACTAATCTCCGGAGGCAAAGCATCCTTCAAAGGTTTCAGCCCGTTGATCCCAAGTTTCCCGCAAGCCGCCTCGATCACGGCCTGCTTGTTCCGGTCGATCCAACCCGGCTGAAATTCCAGATCTCCTCGCTCCACCAGATTCGCTACAGCATTCACAACAGTAGACAACTGTCGTCCCCGGATTTTCGCAATGTCCTCGAAACTGTTCCCAGCCTCCAGCAGACGCATCGTCTCCAGCGCAGGCGCAGTCTTCTTTTCGGAAGTAAGAGTGTCCAAAGCACGAGCCCCGTCGCGATAGCGCTCCAGAGCAGCCAGTATCCCTTTTCCGTACACCTCCGCTTTCCGCTCACCAATTCCAGTAACGTTCAGCAGATCGGCAATCGACGCCGGCCGACGCCGGCAAATCTCCTCCAACGTCGTATCATGCAACACCACAAACGCAGGAACGCTCTGTTCCTTCGCCGTAATCCGCCGCCACTCCCGCAAATATTCCTGCAGTTCCGCGTCCGCCGCGGAAACTCCAGCCCTCACCTGCAGGCGCGATTCCTTCCCCGCATAACTCATGCCCCGCGCAGCCGCCGTCATCCACTCCGTCGCAATCCCACACACATCACAAGCCTCGCAAGTCTCCCACTTCGCAATCTCCCCAAAATGTCCGCAAATCTGCCGATGCCGGCAGCGTTTCGACTCTACGAACTCCCGGATAATCCGGTACCGCTCCCACGCCCGCTCGCGCTCCGCCGCATCCGTAATCTGATTGGCAAAAAATCCCAGCAACCCCGCATCTCTCTTCTGCCACAACAAAACGCAGTCGGCACTCTCTCCATCGCGTCCCGCCCGTCCCGCCTCCTGGTAATACTGCTCGATCGACTTCGGCAGCGACAGATGAATCACCGCCCGCACCGCCGCCTTATTAATCCCCAGCCCAAAAGCAATCGTCCCCACAAGCACCCGCACTTCATCCGCCATCCACCGTTCCTGATTTCGTCTCCGGTCGTCAGCGCCCATCTTGCCGTGATATCCCACCGCGGCGATATCCTGATCACCAAGAAAGTCCACCGTCTCCTCTACCCGATTAATCGTCGGAGAATAAACAATCACGTTGCTGCCGGAGTAACTCCGCAGAGCCTTAACCAGCAATTCCATCTGCTCCAGCCCTTCACACTCCCGCACCAGGTACCGCAGGTTCGGCCGGTAAAAGCTGGCAATATATTTATCGGGATCGCGCAACTGCAATTGCGCCAGAATGTCATGCCGCACGTGCCGCGTAGCGCTGGCCGTAAAAGCCGCAATCGGACGATCCGGAAACTTCCCTCGCAGCTTGTTCAACTGCCGGTATTCCGGACGAAACTCATGTCCCCATTCGGATATACAATGCGCCTCATCAATCGCAAAAAAAGTAACCGGCACATTCTGCAGCCACTCCATCGTATCGCCCCGCGCGACCCGTTCAGGAGAGACATAAAGCAGCCGGTAAGCCCCGTCCCGTGCCCGGCTCATCACCTTCCCTTGCTCCGCTTCACTCAAAGTGCTATTCAACACCGCCGCCGGAATCCCCATCTGCG
Organism: Candidatus Sulfotelmatobacter sp.; assembly: GCA_035486795.1. Lineage (GTDB taxonomy): Bacteria > Acidobacteriota > Terriglobia > Terriglobales > Acidobacteriaceae > Sulfotelmatobacter. Next base: position 70,435 of record DATHMS010000152.1, read on the forward strand.
CCAGCTGCGCCGCCTGATCCTGCATGAGCGCGATTAGCGGAGAAATCACCACCGCCGTCCCGCCCGACACCACCGCCGGCAACTGATAGCACAGCGACTTACCCCCGCCCGTCGGCATCACCACGCAAGCGTCGTGCCCGGCCAGCAAACTCCGCACAATCCGCTCCTGCAGCGGACGAAACGTGCTGTACCCCCAATATCTCCGCAGCGGCGTAAGCAGATCCATCTCCGCGCTCATGAAAAGAAGTATAGGCTCAGGCGAAGATTAGGAGAAAGTAATTCAGCAAGTCTCTGAAGAAGAGTTTCCAAATAAGGAATACGCCGAGCCATGTGGAGACAGCCGCCTCGGCTGTCAGCGAGCGAAGCGAGCCGTCCTGTACACACCCACCTGCCTACTTCGCCACAATCGCGTTATGTTTTTTCAAAAGCTCAATAGTTTCCTGCAGAGGCAGCGCCTTAACCGTGTGCCCGTTCCCCGTCACGTCATGCGCCTTGAACATAGAGTTATAAATTGCCTCCTCTGTCGCCTCGATCACAGCTTCGAACAAAGGAGACATACTCTCGTTACCCAACAGCTCCTTGGGCCGATATACCGCATCACCAGCCTCAATTCGCACATCTGGAGAACTCGAGAAAGCAATCACGTAATCCCCGCTGCCATTGCTTTCGCTCGACCCCGTCCGCGCCAGGCCCATCATCGCACGCGCCGCCAGCCGGACCAGATTGCGATGGTCGAGCGGCGCGTCTGTCGCCACCACAATCATGCACGAGCCATCCACCCTTTCCGGTCGTGACCTGCGGCCGGGAGCTTTGTTTCCATCGTATGAAATCTTCGGATAAAACTGTCCCAGCTCATTGCCAATCGGCACGCCCGCCACGATGAGGTTCCCGCCAAAATTTGTCTGCACTAGCACCCCCACCGTGTAGCCGCCAAGCGACTCCGGAAGACGCCGCGATGACGTTCCAATCCCTCCTTTGAATCCAAAAGCAACCGTCCCGGTCCCCGCGCCCACTGCACCTTCTTCTACAGGACCGCCTGTTGCATTGTTGATCGCGGCAAAGACATCCTCGGGCACAATGGGCCGGGAGCGAATGTCGCTCAGCCACCCGTCGTTAGTCTCGCCCACCAGCGGGTTCACCGACAGTACATTCTCATTTCCTTTGAGATTGAATGTGTACGTGATGACAGCGTCCGCTACCCTGGGCACGGAATCTGTAGCAGTCAGCAAAATCGGTGTCTCGATTTCGCCCATTTCGTTCACCTGCGTCGATCCCGCCAGCTTTCCATACGCATTGCCCAGAAAAATCGCCCCCGGAACTCTCTCCTTATAAAGATTGCCTCCATGCGGCACAATCGCCGTAACCCCGGTGCGAATGTTGTCCCCGCGAATCAGCGTAGTTTGTCCAACCTTCACCCCGGCAACATCCGTGATGGCATTCAGCGGCCCCGTAGGCAACACTCCTACTTGCACCCCCAGATCCCGAACCCGCGGCCGGGTTTCAGTTTGCCCGAACATCGTCCCACCCATCCCCGATAACCAAGCAACAATAATGATGAAGAGAGATTTCATGCTCATGATTTTCCTTCTCTCGGAGAATTGTTCCCTATCGCCAGCAACTCTTGCAGATTCCATCAAAACAGAGCTACCCTGTGCTCCTCTGTGTCCCCTGTGTTAAAGATTTTTCTTCCTCCGCTCCATACTTTACTTCCCGATACACTCTCGCAAACACCGCCCCCACCACCGCAATCACCACAAAGCAAAGCAGGCTCCCCTCCGGCCCAACCACCCCGCCCGTAAGCCAATCCGGCCCTCGAAACGATGTCTTCAGCAAATGCCCCGGAAACACCGTCCCACTGTCCGGCACCGAATAAACAAATGTCTCTCCCCAATCCCAGGCCGCATGAAATCCCACTGCAAACCACAAGCTTCCCGTACGCCGCAGCGTCAAACAAAAGAACAAACCAATCACCGCCGCCGCCAGCAAGCCCGTCAACCGCTCACCTTCATTCAAGCGGTGGCTCCAGCCGAAATACCCTGAGAGCAACAGCGCCGCCGGCCAGAAACCAATTCCCCGGGTAAGTGTGAACTGTAAGTAACCGCGAAAGTGAAAATCCTCGAACAGTCCCACCAGCAGAAAATACACCGCCCAGAACGCCGCAAACTTCAAGCCGCGCATTCCGTAAATCGCCAGATGTCCTACCTCGAACACTCGCAGCCCATACATCGTTCCCAGCAGCAGCGTGACGCTCGCGAACCCCCACACTGCGCCCACCCAAAACAACTTCCCAAACGCCTGCCGCCCCGGCAAACCGTACACTCCCCACGGTCGCTTCTCAACTCTAGCCAGCACCAACGCCGGAACCACTGCAGCCACAAATACCCCCAACTCCTCCAACATCATCGACCACAGCCCATCCACCCTCAGTCCCAGCGACCCAACCCACCAGATAGCCAGCGACTCCAGCAAGTAAAACATCGCCACATAAAACGCCACTCCCCATCCCGGCCTCAATCCCTCCCCATCAAAAAACACCGACCACACATACGATGGCTGCACCGCCGCCGCAAACTCCGGCGCAGGACCCGTCGCTTTCGGCGAAATGTCCGTCCCTTCATCCATTCCAACCTGCGTGTCCTTTGTCATTCAGAATCGGGCCGAAGGCCCGGTGAGGAACCAGCTGTTCCCGCCCGCACAACTACCCCTCAGTACTTCCTCGCTTAGAAGTTTCTCCGAAAGACTCTCGGTCATGGTAAAACACTTGTCCTGCCTCATGACCCGATTTTTCACCCGCGAACGCTTCGGACGCCCGCAGTTTCTAGCCGGTCTCCTGCTCCTGGCTTTCCTAGCGCAGGCATCCTGGCTGGTCCATTCAGAGCTAGCCCATTCCGAATTGAGCGCATCCGCCTCCCCCGGCATCTCCGAGGACGTCCGCATCGACGCAGGATGGATGCAACTCCACGGCGCTCGCATCGCCGGCGCGCCTTTCCCCGACATTCCCTTGGGACTTCCTCTCGAGTTTTCCCAATCCGACGGCTACGACACCGAGCACTCCCCACTTCTTTTCCTGGTAACCGCCACGCCCTTGCTGGCCTCGCCCCAACCTCCGTTCAGCCCCGAATCCTCGCCGCACTGGCGCTGGCTCCCGCGCCTACCTTTCCTGGCCTGCGGACTCCTCCTCGGCGCATCTCTCTGGTACGTAGCCCGCCGACTCTGCGGCAACACCGGCGGATTCATCGCCCTAACCCTCTACTGCTTTTCCCCATCCATGATCCAGGCCAGCGCAGTCTGGCACACCGAGCCCGAAATCCTCGCGGCCTGGGGATCCTTCGGCGCTATCTTCACCGCCATCGCCGTAGCCCACACTCTTTACGCCCCGCGCGAAGTAATTCTCTGGAATGCGCGTCGCATCGTTTTACTGGGAGTCTCTCTAGCCATCGCCGTCGGATCCCAGTTCTCCATGATCATCGTTGTGCCGTTAGCTCTAGCCTTCATGCTCTATCTCGCGCCGATCCGCCGCGGCGCAGCCCTTACCATCTGGATCGCCGCGACCCTCCTGGCGCTCATCTTGCTCTTCGCCACATATTTCTTCCATCTCCAGGCCTTTTCGGGAAGCATGCGGCACGCCTCTTTCTGGGGAGCGACCTGGCGCAGCTTCACCGTCCGCGGCGTCTACATTCAAGTCACCCGCGAGATCCTGCGTGCCTGTCCCGCCCTGGCGCTGCTCTTGCCAGTAGCCGTCATCAGCTACATCCTCTGGCGCCGCACCCGCTACTTCGGCAACACCGCTCCCGGCCTCATTGCGCTGCTCTTCATCGCACTCGGCATGGCCCATCCCCACGTAGCCGGAGCAGGATTCCTCCTGGCCTCCGTCCCCTTCATCCTCATCTTCGTCTCCGGCGTTCTAGCCGACCTGATGGAAACGTCCTTCCGTCCCCTGGTCACGGCCTCCGTCGGAGGACTCCTGGCCGCCTACATCCTCTGGTGTCTTCTAGCCATAGCCCAAGTCCCCCAAGGATGACCTTAGTGTTCACGTGGAGACGGGCGCATTCGCCCGTTCCAGCCGAGCACGGCGAGGCGTCCGCGACGCCTATTCGCCTGCCACAACACTTCCGTAACTCGGCTCCGCCTTCATATCGTTGCTAAGCTCATAGCGAACTCCCACGGGGAGACATATTCATGCGATTCCCACTCGATGTCGATCTGGCGGTATTCCTCTTCGTGACCAGCAAAATGCTGTTCACAGCACTGCCCAGTCTGCGCAAAAGCGTGCCGCACGTTCCCGCTCACTACCAAATCGAAAACATCCCCGAAGGCTCTCTCACCAAAGCGCAAGCACGTTATTTCGCGCCCTACGACCAAAAATTGGCCGCCATGAACTACCGCCCGGTCTGCACGTATCTCATCAGCAATTATGGCAAAAATCTGACCCGATACTATGCGAACCCTGCCGAGAGTTCACGCTGTGAGGTGGCGCTCCACGAACTCACCCTCACCGTCGAG